>NZ_JBFAZH010000024.1:0-19216 GCF_040681735.1 Actinoplanes sp. NPDC051633
CCTACGACGCTCGTGACGATGCGTTCGAGGCGCGGCCGATCCTGGAGGTCGCCGGGGTCACCATGAGATTCCGTGGCCTCAAGGCGCTCGACGACGTTTCGCTACGCGTGGCCGAGGGCGAGATCCGCGGCGTCGTCGGGCCGAACGGCTCCGGCAAGACCACGCTGTTCAACGTGATCAGCGGCCTCTACCGGCCGACCGGGGGACGGGTGACGTTCCGCGGACAGGACCTGACCGGTATCGCGCCGTACCGGCTCGCCCGCGCCGGCATGTCGCGGACCTTCCAGAACCTGCGCCTCTTCGGCGACCTGAGCGTCGAGGAGAACGTGCTCGTCGCCCTCGACCGCAGCCGCACCCTGGCGAGCTGGCGCTACGTGCTCGGGCCGATCGGCGTCCTGCGCCGCGACCGGGCCCTGCGCCGGCAGGCCCGCGACGTGCTCGATCGGTACGGCCTCACCGAGTTCGCCGCGCTCTCGCCCAAGTCGTTGCCCTACGGCATCCAGCGGCGGGTCGAGATCGCCCGGGCGGTGGCCGCCGGGCCCTCACTCCTGCTGCTCGACGAACCCGCCGCCGGCCTCAACGGCGAGGAGGTGCGCCAGCTCAGCGAGATCGTCCGGTCCATTCGCGACAGCGGCATCACCGTCATCATCATCGAGCACAACATGGGACTGGTGATGTCGCTGTGCGAGCGGATCACCGTACTGGCCAGCGGCCGGGTCATCGCCGAGGGCGAGCCCGCCGACGTGGCGCTGGACCCGGCGGTGATCGAGGCGTACCTGGGCGACTCGATGAGCGCCGACGACCTGCCATCCATCCCGGAGGTGACCGGATGACCACGGTGTCCGAACTGACCACCACGACCGGGCAGGCGCTCACGGTCGAGGGCCTCACCGTCAATTACGGCGGCGTCTGCGCCGTCCGCGATCTGAGCTTCTCCGTGCCGGCCGGCGAGGCCATCGGCGTGATCGGCGCCAACGGGGCCGGCAAGACCTCGACGCTGAAGGCGGTCATGGGGCTGGTCCCGCGCCAGGTGGGCACCCTGAGGTTCGGCGATGCCGACCTCAGCCGGGTCGCCGCACGGATGATGGTGCGGCACGGGATCGGGTACGTGCCGGAGGGCCGCCACGTGTTCGCCGGTCTCTCCGTGGAGAAGAACCTGCTGCTCGGCGCGTACGCCCGCAAGTGGAACGCGGAGACCAGAGCAACCCTCGCCGAGGTCTGGGAGTTGTTCCCCGTCCTCGGTGAGATGCGCGACCGGCTCGCCGGAGCTCTCTCCGGCGGGCAGCAGCAGATGCTCGCCATCGGCCGCGCGCTGATGTCGCGGCCGCGCCTGCTGCTGCTCGACGAGCCCTCCATGGGACTGTCCCCGAAGCTGGTCGAGGACATCCTCGCGGTGCTGCTGCGGCTGCGGGCGGAAGGACTCAGCCTGCTGCTGGTGGAACAGAACGCCAAGCTCACCTTCGAGGCCACCAGCAGTTGCCTCGTCGTGGAGAACGGCGAGGTGGCGATGCGCGGAACGTCGGCTCAGCTGCGCCACGACCCGCAGGTGCGGCGCATCTACCTCGGGCTGTGACCGCTCTCCTCGGCACGCCGCTGCGCGTCGGCCGGCACCAGTTGCGCAACCGGGTGGTCAGCCCGCCGATGGAACGCAACTACGGCACCGCCGACGGCCGGATCACCGGCCGCTACATCGAGTACCTGCGGGCCCGTGCCACGGGCGGGGCCGCTCTCGTCTTCACCGAAGCCACGTACGTGCGGCCCGACGGCCGCGGACGAGCCCGGCAGCTGGGCGCGCACGCCGACCACGTCGTGCCCGGCCTGCGCTCGCTGGCGGGCGCCGTACACGCCGAAGGCGCGTTGCTCGGCGTGGAGCTCAACCACGCCGGGCGCGTGGCCGATCCGGCCGTATCCGGCTTCCAGCCGGTGGCACCCTCCCCGGTGCCGTTCCGCGACCGCAGGCCGCGCGAACTCACCACCGGCGACATCGGCGACATCGTCGCCGCCTTCGGCGCGGCGGCCCGTCGCTGCGCCGCGGCCGGGGTCGACGTGCTGGAGATCCATGGCGCTCACGGGTACCTCATCCACCAGTTCCTGTCGCCACGCACCAACCGGCGCACCGACCGCTACGCCGACCCGGTGCTCTTCCTCACCGAAATACTCCGCCGGATCCGCCGGGCGGCCCCCGAGACCACACTGTTCCTGCGGTTGTCCGCCTTCGAAGGCGTGCCGGGTGGCCTCGATACCGATGCGACACTCGCCCTGGCCCGGCGCATGCCGCTGGACCTCATCGACGCCTTCGACATCTCGGCGGGGTGCTACGAGGCCGGCGAGTGGATCGTGCAGCCCGGCGAGGTGCACCGTGGCGTCCTCGCGCCGCACGCCGCGCGGTTCCGCGAGTTCGGCAAGCCGGTCGGCGTCGCCGGGCGGATCACCACCGGCGAGGCCGCCGAGGACATCCTCCTCTCGGACGCCGCGGACTTCGTCGCCGTGGGCCGCGCCCAGCACGCCGACCCCGCCTGGACGAACACGACCCTCGGTGGCCGCGCCCCGCGCCCCTGCATCGGATGCAACCAGGGGTGCATCGACGAACTGCACACCCAACACCCGATCTGGTGTCTGGCCAATCCGGCTACCGGGCATGTCGTAGCGGCACCGCTGCCGGGACGCCGCCGCGTCGTCGTGGCCGGCGCGGGCGTCGCCGGACTGGAGGCGGCACGCACCGCGGCGCTCGCCGGCCACGACGTCGTCGTGCTGGAGGCACAGGCGGAGATCGGCGGACAGTTCCGGCTCGCGGCCGCCCTTCCCAGCAAGCTCGAGTTCGGGCGGCTGCTCGACTGGTACGCCGCGGAGCTGTCCCGCCTCGACATCGACCTGCGCCTGTCCACCGTCGCGGACGCCACGGTGATGTCGCAGCTGGCCCCGGACATCGTCGTCCTGGCCGTGGGCGGGACGGGCCTGCGGCCGGCGATTCCGTGCATCGAGCGCCCACGGGTGGCCGATGTGCGGGAATGGCTGAGCCGTCCCCGGCCGCTCGGTGACGACGACATGCTCACCGTCTGGGGCGCCGACCGCGCGGGGGTGGCAGCAGCCGACGCGGCCGCCACGGCGGGACGTCGGGTGCTGCTGCTCGGCGCCGAGCGAGAACTGGCGCCCGCGGCCGGACCGCGGGAGAAGGTTCTGCCGGTACGTCGGCTGACCGGCAACCCCCGTGTCGAGATCCGACTGGACACGACGCTCGAAGGCATCGACGACGAGCGCCTGCTGATCGGCCACGCCGGCGAGCGAAGATGGCTCGACGTCCGAGGTCCTGTACTGGTCTCTCAAGGCACGCTGCCGCGGACGATCGACGTTGGCCGGAGCGTCCGGCGAACCATCGCGGTCGGGGAGGCGGCCCAAGCCGAATCGGCGGCAGAAGCCCTCCGGCAGGCCGCCGCGATCGTGTTCTGACCGCCGCCCGCTGACTGGTTTCGACACGGCTCGACGACAGAAGGGCGCCCCATGGCACCGGACGCCGCAACACCACGGCTGCGAGATCCCGAACGGACCAAGGCCGAGATCATCGACGTGGCCACGCGCGAGTTCGCCGACCAGGGCTATGCCGGAGCCCGCGTCGACGAGATCGCGTCCAAGACGCGCACCACCAAGCGAATGATCTACTACTACTTCGGCGCCAAGGAGGGCCTTTACCTGGCCGTCCTCGAGCGGGCGTACCGCCGCATCCGCGCGCTGGAGCAACAACTCGACGTCGAGCACCTCACGCCGGCCGACGCCCTGCGGCAGCTGGCTGAGCTGACCTTTGACCATCACGAGCAACATCAGGACTTCGTCCGCCTGGTCGCCATCGAGAACATCCACTACGCCCAGCACCTACTGCGATCGGAGACGCGCGAAGGATTCGCCGCACCCGCGCTGGACGTGCTCACCCGCATCCTGGCGCGCGGCCGCGCCGTCGGCCTCTTCCGCGATGACCTCGACGCCCTCGACATTCACATGATCATCAGCGCCTTCTGTGTCTTCCGCGGCGCGAACCGGTACACCTTCCGGGCCATCTTCGACCGGGACCTCATGGACCCACGCTTGCGCGCCCACCTGCGCCAGATGATCGGCGACCTGGTCGTCGCCCATGTGACGGCCGGCCGGCCCTGAACGTGCGTGCCGTAGACAGCCGGACCGGGTGTGGAGGTGCGACAGCGGTGACCACCTCGGACGGGCTCAACCTGACGGCGATCGGGAGGCCGTGTGCACGCCGCCGCCAGGTTAGCGTGCTGCTTAAGACCTATGAGCAGATTGGGAGCAGCTGAAGACCTCTACCTTGTTTCGGAACGGTCCTTGTGATTTCACCAGGTGGACCTGCGGGCTGAGCCGGATATCGACAGCATCAAGGCCGTGAACACGGACACGTGGTCACGGCCTGATGTCGTACCGGTCGCAACGATGTGCGGCCACCTGTGGCAACAGTCCTCAGAGGTGCCAGACCCTGAAGGAGTTCGTTCGGTCATTCATGGTGGCACCGACCCAGGGTCTGCTCCCGACGTAGATCATCTGATCACCGCGGAAGTCGTTCAGGTCGTACAGAGCAGCCCTGTTACATCCGTTGTAGACCTTGAAAGATGAAGCGGTGTTGTAGCCGAAGCCACCCATGTCGCGAAACCCGTAACCCGCTCTGTCGCAGGTACCGTAGTCGCCACAGTACGTGAGTCGGTTACCCAGATAGTTGATGTCCGCGTACATCGTCGCCAGCGGCTCCGGGCACGACAGTGCAACGACGTTTGCGTTGCTGGAGCAGGTGCTCCCCACGACGTCCGATTCGGTCTGACCCGGCCGGAGTTTGGCAATGCGCACCGTGCAGCCCAGCCCCGATTGGCTCGCGACGGCGACACTGTCAGATGGCGCGGCCTGCGCCGGCGATGCTCCCGCACCCGTCACAAGACCGGCAAGTAATGTTGCGCCGACGACTGAGACCTTCAGCCATGACTGTAGTGTTTTCATCGATACTCCGTAGAAGTGTGGGCTGCGCGAGGCTGTTCGATGTCCAACATGCGGTTATTGCTGGTTGGAGATGTATGCGATGGCGGTGTCACGCGTGTTGAATACCCATCCCCAATAGGACCCGTAGAGCCCTGGGATATGGCCGTCGACGCAGGTGCCGGGGTTGATGTGCCCCTGCCCGACAATGAAGCCGTTGGCGGCGTCCTTCACTTGCCAGTCGGCGGGAGTTCGCCCGCCGCGAGGTGCGCACATGCTGTAGTAGATGTCGTGGGAGCTGCTTGCCCTCATGGTGGCCGTCTTGCATGATGTGCTGGGCCATTTCACGTAGCATCTGCTGGTGCTCGCGTTTGCGGGAGTCTGTGCAACCGCGCCTACGGTCATGATTACGGCCAAGACCAGCATGGCTCGCGCGATCGACCTCTTGTGGTTCATGGGTCCTCCATTCTCAAATGCATCATCGTCGGCGATCAGTTGGTCGCCTTGTGGTGGGCCACCTTTAGCTAAACGCCGTCAATTCGATAGTTATCGCATGTCGGCCGGACGAAGTGGAGAACCGGCTGTGAACATCCGCGCGTGTCACGTAAATGTATGTTTGACCAACGTCCCACGTGACCGGATTGGACACCAGGAATTCGCCCGGCAACCTACCGGCAGTCCCAGGCGCTGTTAGCAACGGAGGTCGAATTGCCGGGCGGGAGGCCCGACAGTCCAGTACGGATACAGACCGAACATTGCTGGAACTTGACGCCCAAGATCTGCTTGATAGCTCGGCGCATCTTCGAGGGTGGGTTACCGACGCTGCTCCGGTTTATCCCGCCGTGCTGGCAGAGCCGGTCGATTTGCCGGTCGATTGCCGGTCGGTTGCCTCGAACTCCGGCGACGCAGTCCGTACGGTTATCGACATTCGGATGAAGTCCGCCGCCCATTCGTCGTCGGAACGTAGGGCGCTGTGACCGTGTCCGCATTGAGGAGGTCTCATGAAACTCAGGCACATACTCGCCCGGCTCTTGTCCGTGTCGGTCCTGACCGCCGGCGCTGTGGTCGCCTTCTCGGCTTCGCCGGCCCGCGCGGCGGAATGTTACGACGTGGCCCTTTTCAATGAAGCGAACCGCAGGTGGGTTTCGGCGGAGATCGGCTACGCCGGATCGGACAACGGGATGCTGCGCGCCCGTGCCACCGCCATCGGACCCTATGAACGCTTCGAGATCTGTTACCTGTCCACGGACAACTACAACTTCTCGCTCCGTTCGCTGGCGAACAACCGCTGGGTCTCGGCGGAGCTGGGCTACACCGGGTCCCGGTACGCCATGCTGCGGGCCCGTGCCACCAGCATCGGTCCATGGGAGAAATTCAGCGGATATGCCGAGATCCAGAACAGCGGCAACCACAGATGGGTCAGCGCGGAACTCGGTTACTCGGGGTCGCTCAACGGCATGCTGCGGGCGCGGGCGGGGACTATCGGCCCGTGGGAGGACTGGACGTCGAGACGCTTGTAGGAAATCTGTCAGGGAGGCTTGCATGAAATTCCGGCGAACGATCGCCCGGCTCCTATCCGCGTCGGTCCTGACCGTCGGCGCTGTGGTCGCCTTCTCGGCTTCGCCGGCGCACGCGGCGGAATGTTACGACGTGGCCCTTTTCAACGAGGCGAACCGCCGATGGGTATCGGCGGAGATCGGCTACGCCGGGTCGGACAACGGGATGCTGCGCGCCCGGGCCACCGCCATCGGACCCTATGAACGCTTCGAGATCTGCTACGCCACCGCCACCCGGTTCTCGATCCGCTCGTGGGCCAACGGCCGGTGGGTCTCGGCGGAGCTGGGCTACACCGGGTCCCGGTACGGGATGCTGCGGGCTCGCGCCACCAGCATCGGTCCATGGGAGAGGTTCAACAGCACGTTCTCCGAGATTCAGAGCGATGAAAATCGCAGGTGGGTGAGCGCCGAACTCGGCTACTCAGGATCGCTCAACGGCATGCTGCGGGCGCGGGCCGGGTCCGCCGGCCCGTGGGAGAACTGGACGACAAGACGCTTGTAGCCGTCAAACGCGCTGCCATCAATGCTCACGATCCGGCAGGCGATAGCTCTAGCGTTGACTCGCTGATGCACCACAGTAGTTTGGGGCAGTCGGGGTACCTGACGACAGTCCCAGGACCTCGGCGGTACTGCCCGGTCACAGTCCGACCCCGTCCGCGCGCCGCGGGCAGGCGCCATTCGAGAGGATTTAAGCATTCCACCATGCGGACATTGCATGTAGGCCTGCGAGTCAGCGACCTGGAACGATCACTCGCGTTCTATACCGCCGTCGGCTACGAAGTAATCGGAACCGTCGAGGGGACCGCTTACGGCACCCTGACCATGCTCCAGCTACCCGGCGACGCGTTCGTCACCATCGAGCTGGTCTGGGACCCGGCAAAGGGTGAGGCCGGTCCAGGCAACGGCATCAACCACCTGGTGATCCAGGTCGAGTCGCTGGACACCACCCGCGCCGACTTTGCCGCCAAAGGGATCGAGCCCGAGCCGATCGAGTATCCCGGCGGTCCTACCGGCCCGCGGACCTGCTGGATCACCGACCCCAACGGCTATCGGATAGAGGTGGTCCAGTGGCCAGACGGCCACGCTGACGGCATTACCAGAGCCGACTTCGCCTAAGCCACCATAGGTGCGGTCCCAATATGCGACAGACCTCGCCGTCGGGGCGACACCAACGATGACCGGCTCGACCGCCTTGCCATCGCACCACCGAACACATCCACAGAGGAAGACAGATATGGCAGAACTGATGGTGGACTACATCACCTCGCTCGACGGCTTCGGCGCAGCCGAGGGATGGCCCGGACTGTGGGGCATGGGAGGCCCGGAGTACTTCGGGTGGCTCGGAGAGGACGCGGAGCAGGAGTACCGCTTGATCATGGGCGCCGCCACCTACCGGCTCTTCGCCGCAATGTCTGAGTCCGGCGCAGAGGGCATCGGCGACCTCACCGCCCGGCCCAAGCTCGTCTTCTCCCGGAGCCTCGACGGCCCGCTCGCATGGGACAACTCAACCCTTGTCGACGAAGACGCCGTCGAGGCGGTGCGGATTCTGAAGGAGGACGACGGCCTTCCCTTACGTACCCTCGGCAGTCCCCGTCTGTGCCGGTCGCTCATCACAGCCGGTCTGGTGGACCGCTACCGCGTCGTGGTGTTCCCCGTGGTGAACGGCGCCACCGGGCGGGACCGGATCTATGACGGCTGGCCGGACGTCGCCCTAAAGGTGGTGGAGTCTCGCACCTTCGACGGTGCGCTCCACCTGTTCGAGTGTGTCCCGACCGTCCTCGCCGGTCCTCCCGACTCGACCGACGCCGGATGACTCACCAATGGACACAGTCGGTGCCAAAGTCGGACTCTTGCTACCGCGAACCTCAGTTCGGTGACGCGGTCAGTCGCAGACGCGAGGGCTCCCTCGCCTCCCCAAAATCGCTCAGCGTCTGACGGGGTACACCTTCAATACTGTCGTTCGGGGCACATTGCCGAGGCCAGACCGGAGTGGTTCAGCCGGACGGCCCGTCCTCCGTGGGATTTTGTCTGGGTGGGAGGATCCACATTGCCTCAGCGGGCGTCGCGGAACTGGAACACGACCAGACCGGCGGCGACCGCGGCGGTGGCGTACAGGGACAGGACGCCGATTCCGGCCCAGGGCCCGATGTGTTCGGCGGCCAGGTTGCGGGTGGCCTGGATGGTCAGGCCCGCGTCCATCGGTGAGAACCGGTGGATGCGGTGCTGCCACTGGGGATCGTTGATGAACATGGCGACGATCGGCGATCCGTAGAGCAGTGCGAGGGCGGCGGTGAGGGCACCTGCGGTGTCCCGTAGGAGGAGCCCCAGCCCTGCCCCGAGCAAGGCGATCAGCCCGAGGTAGAGGACGGTCCCGATGGCGGCCCGCCGAGTGAGGTCGTCGGCGAGCGACAGTGCCGGAAAGCCGCGCGCCGCCGTGAACCCGTTGCCGGGCAGGACGGCCCGGCCGGCCTCGAGAGAGGCGGCTACCGCCAGTACCCCGGTGGCGGTGCCGAGGAGGGCCAGGACACCGAGTTTGCCCAGCACCACCAGCAACCTGCGGGGTACGGCCATGAGCGTCGGTTGGATTGTGCGGGTGCTGTGTTCCGCCGTCGTCGCCAGCACCGCGAGAACCAGGATCCCGATCTGGGTGAGGCGTACGCCCGCCAGGGTCAACTTGGTGGTGTCGAGGACGCAGGGCGTGTCGCAATGGTCGTAGTCCAAGGACCCGGCGATGGCGAGGCTGAGGCCGGCGGTGCCCAGGATGGCCATCGAGATCAGCCACGTTGTGCTCGGCAGGGTTCTCAACTTCGTCCACTCGGCCCTGATGGCGCGCAGCGGTGCCGGCGCGGTCATGCGTCCCGCTTTCGAAGCTGCCACCAGGCGAGCCCGAGGGTGAGGGCCGCCCAGGCGGCCACCACGCCGATCCCGGCCCACGGCCCGATCAGCGCCCACGGTTCGGCCAGGGTGATGGTCGGCGGTTTCGCGCGCTGGGTCGCCATTCCGCCTGCCGGCGTGGTGTACATCAGCCACTTCGGTGAGGTGCCCGGCAGGATCAGGCCGACGATCAGCGGAGCGATGACCAGAAGAATGGTGATCGTGATGGCGGCGGCGCTGTGCCGCAGCAGCATGCCGATCGCCAGGCCGACGACGGCGACACCGGCCATGAACCCGGCGGTCAGCAGCAGAGTCCGCAGCACCGGGCCATCCATCAGAGATGGGCGAGGGAAGGCCGGCGCTACGAAGCCCTGGTTGCGCAGGACCGGGATGGCAAGGAGGAACGAACCGACCGTGCCGACCAGCCCCACGAGGAACGAGGTGACGCTCAGGACGATCGCCTTCGCTGCCAGGATACGGCCCCGGCGCGGGGTGGCGGCGAACGTCGAGCGGATCATGCCGCGGCGGTATTCCGAGGTGGCGAACAGGACGCCGACCGCGATGAGCGCCATGAGCCCGGCGATGACGCCGATCAGCGCCGCCTCCACCATGTCGTCGTCGGGCTGTTTCGGGCCGACCTTGCCCGAGCCGGTCACCGTGAAGGTGCCGTTCGCCTCAATGTGCCTGCCCTCGTCTGGTGTCTCGGATTTCTCGGAGGGCTGCTGCTGGCCGAGGGTCTCGCCGTGCCAGGTGCCGGCCGATCCGAGCTGCACGTTGTCGAACGCCGCCTGGGCGCGGGTCGGCCGTTCACCGGCGGATGAGCTGCCGCCGCCACGGGTCGTGTACACATCGTTCGGCGACGAGACGTAGAAGCCGGCCTCCGCGGTAGGGGGAAGGTTCTTCGGCGTCGCCGTGGCTATCTTCTGCCACGCGACACCGTCGGCGGACTCGTAACCGGTGATGGTGGTGCCGGAGCGTACGAGTCTCAACCATCGCGTACCGGCGCTCGCGCTGCCCTTGCGGTCGGAGTCGAAGTCCCATTGCATGCGCACGCCCTGATCGGCGGTCAACATCACCGAGGCGTACGACGAGCCGCGCCGGGTACCGTCCTTGATCATGATTCCGGCGGCCGGCTGGGCGAACGGGCTGGGATCCTCGATCCGGGTCATCCGGTCGGGGCCCATGCGCACCGAGCGCCGGTTGGGTTCAGGCGTGAGTGACGCGACCCGCACGGTCAGCGTCGTGGCACCCGTGACCTGCTGATGGACGTAGTAGAAGGTGTCGGTGACCGGCTCGCCGAGCGGCCCGGTGGTGAACTCGGCCTGCGAGCGCGGGTCCCACTTGTTCCCGGTGGCGGCCAGGTAGCTCAGGCCGATGGTCAAGGCGGTCGCGCCGAGCAGCGTGATGACCCAGCGGCTCACCGATCGCAGTTTGGTCCACTCGGCCTGCAACAGGCGCGGGAAGGATTCGCGAGCGGTCACCGCATTCTCCCTTCGGTGTCGGGGGAGAACTCGACCGTGCCGCGCGTGATGTCCATGTACGCCTCCTCCAGGGAGGCCCGGTGCCGCCGCAGTTCGGAGAACGGGACGGCGGCCTCGGTCAGCAGCGCCGGGACCCGGTCGCCGGGTATCCCTTCGACGACGACCGTGTCGGCGCCGGCCACGGTGACGGTCGCGCCCGCGTTGGCGAGCACGGTCGTCGCTTCGGCCCGCTGCGCGGTGGTCACCTCGACGCGGTCCTTGGACGCCGCCGCCAGCAGCTCGGCCACACTCGTGTCGGCGATCAATCGGCCGCGGCCGATCACGATCAGATGGTCGGCGGTGCCCTCGAGTTCTCCCATCAGGTGGCTGGACACCAGGACCGCCCGGCCCTCGGCGGCCAGCGACTTCATCAGGCCGCGGATCCACACGATGCCGTCGGGGTCCAGTCCGTTGACCGGCTCGTCGAATATCAGCACCCGCGGATCGCCGAGCAGCGCGGCCGCGATTCCCAGTCGCTGCTGCATGCCGAGGGAGAGGCCGCCGGCGCGGCGGCGGGCGGCCGAGGCGAGGCCGACCTGCTCGAGGACCTCGGATACGCGACGCTTGCCGATGCCGTTGCTGTGCGCCAGCCACAGCAGGTGGTCCCGGGCGCGTCGCCCGGGGTGCAGCGCGGAGGCATCCAACAGGGCACCGACCTGTGTCAGCGGCGTACGAAGCGAGCGGTAGGGGCGACCGTTGACAAGAGCTTCGCCCTTGTCCGGCGCGTCGAGCCCGAGGATCAGCCGCATGGTCGTCGACTTCCCGGCCCCGTTGGGCCCGACGAAGCCGGTCACCTCGCCGGCGCGGACGGTGAACGACAGCCCGTCCACGGCGAGGGTCGTGCGGTAGCGCTTGCGCAGCGCGCGTACCTCGATCGTGGGTGTCATGGAAGGCACGCTAGGCGGTGGCGACCGCCGAGCGCGTCACGGCGCAGAGGGGTCTCGTGACGCGGTCGCCCCCCTCTTGCGGGGGAGAAGGCATCCCTGGCGGGATGGACGACATCGTCGTCCGGGCCGGTCACAATGGCTGGCGTGAAGGGGATGCGGCCGGCTTCGGCGGCGGCGCTCGGCGCTGTGGCAGTGATCGAGGCTGTGACGCGCGCCCACGACCGGCAGCAGACCGTGGTCGCGGCCCTCCTCGCGCTGGCGGTGGTCGCCCCTGCGGCCCTGGCACGCCTCTGGCCGGCGACGGCGGCCGTGCTGTCCACCCTGGCGGTCCTGTCCAGCCTGCTGACCTCGTATCCGGTAACCGTCGCCGGGGTCGTCGCGCTGGCGACCCTGTGTGCGGTTGCCGGGCGCCGGCGTCCGCTGCCGGCGGTTTTCGCTCTGATCCTGCCCATGGGTTTGTACGCGACGGTGCCACTGTCGAGCGACCGGTGGGGCGGGAAGACGTTCGCCATCGTCCTGCTGGCGGTCATGACGCTGGGGACAGCCGTCGGAGCAACGCTGCAGCTGCGGGACGAGCGCCGCCGCCACCGCGCCACCGAACAGTCGGCCGCCGCATCGCTGATGGAGTACGCCGCCCGCGGCGAACGAGCCCGCATCGCCCGGGAGCTGCACGACGTGGTGGCGCACCACCTCACGATGATCTCCTTGCAGGCCGAAGCGGCGCGGCTGGCGACACCGGGCATGCCACCGGACGGGGCTCGCCGGCTGACTGCCATCGGGGACACCGCACGTACCGCGTTGACAGAGATGCGGCGTCTGCTGGGCGTACTGCGCGAGGACGGGAACGCCGAGCCGGCCCTTCGCCCCCAGCCCGGGCTTCGCCAGCTCAACGCCCTCCTCGACGAGGTCCGCGACGCGGCCACGGGCAGTGGCGTACGCCTGATCGTCAGTGGCCCTGTCCAACCGCTCGACCCTGGAGTCGAGCTGACGGCGTACCGCATCGTGCAGGAAGGGCTGACGAACGCCCGCCGCCACGCACCCGGCGCGGCTGTCGACGTCGAGCTGCGTTACAGCGGCGACGACCTCATCGTCCGGATCTATGACAACGGCCCTGGCCCTGCCCCGGACGGCGGCAGCGGGCACGGGCTGACCGGAATGCTGGAGCGGGCCGCCATGGTCGGTGGCCGCGTCACGGCCGGCGCCGCACCGGGCGCGGGATTCCTCGTCGAGGCCGTCCTGCCCAAGAAGGGAGCCACGCCGTGACCCCCACCAGCATCGTCGTGGTCGACGACCAGGATGTCGTGCGTACCGCCTTCGAGGTCCTGCTGGCGACCCAGCCCGACTTCGCGGTCGTCGGCGCGGCCGCCGACGGCGAGCACGCCGTGCGGATCTGCCGGGACCTGCGGCCCGACGTCGTCCTGATGGACATCCGCATGCCCGGGATGGACGGCATCGAAGCGACCCGCCGCCTCTTCGCAGACCCGGAGCCGCCCCGGGTGCTGATCCTGACGACATTCGACCTCGACGAGCACGTCTACGACGCTCTCGAAGCGGGCGCGAGCGGCTTCCTCCTCAAGGACGCCACCGCCGAACGCCTCTTCGACGCCGTCCGCATCGTCGCCGCCGGGCAGGCACTACTCGCCCCGACGGTGACCCGGCGGCTCGTCGCCGAGTTCGCCCGGATGCGGGTACGCCGCCGGGCACCGGATGCCGCGCTGCGAACGCTCACGACCCGGGAGACCGAGGTGCTCCGGCTGATCGCGGAGGGCCTGTCGAACCCGGAGATCGCCGCCCGGCTCGTAGTCGGGGACGAGACCGTCAAATCCCATGTCAGCCGGGTGCTCGCCAAGCTTGGTCTGCGCGACCGCACCCAGGCCGTCGTCGTGGCGTACGAGTCCGGCCTCATCGTCCCCGGCGACCGCTGAAGCTCGCTTGGATCTCAGACTGATCGCATGAGTTGTGCGTGGGATGTGCCGTCGGCGAGAATGGCTCACCGTGACCGACGACTTGGTTTCTGCCCTCAATGCCACCGTGCCGCACTCCGCTCGAGTGTGGAACTACTGGCTGGGCGGCAAGGACAACTTCGCTGTGGACCGCGCCGTTGGTGATCAGGTACGTGACGTCTTTCCGGAGATCGTCGAAGCGGCCCGCTACTCGCGCGCGTTCCTGCGCCGAGCGGTGACGTACCTGGCCGCAGAGTGCGGGATCGAGCAGTTCCTCGACATCGGCACCGGATTGCCCACCGCGGACAACACCCACGAGGTCGCTCAGCGGGTCGTACCGCAGGCCCGGATCATCTACGTGGACAACGACCCTCTGGTGCTGGTGCACGCACGTGCGCTGCTGACCAGCAGCCCGGAGGGCGTGACCCAGTACATCAACGCCGACCTGCACGACGCGGCGGGCATCGTCCGCGAGGCGGAGAAGACACTCGACCCCAACCGGCCGATCGCGCTGATGTTGCTCGGCGTGATGGGCCACGTGGCCGATCCCGACGATGCCCGGGGCATCGTGCGAGGGCTGGTCGACCTTCTGCCGTCGGGCAGCTATCTGGCCATGTCCGATGGCACCGCCACCAGTGAACGGGTCATCGAGTCGCACCGGCAATACAACGAGAGCGGAGCGGTGCCGTACCACCTGCGCGAGGTCGACGACTTCACGTCCTTCTTCGACGGTCTCGATGTCGTCGAGCCGGGCATCGTGCCGCTCGGCCAATGGCGCCCGGAGACGCCCGACAACACCATCGTGGACGGCTACTGCGGCGTCGCACGGAAGCCGTAGGTTACATTCGCGCCCGAACGCTGCAAGCCGGCGAGTGATCAGTCGCCGGCGCTAGAACTGCGGGTCGAGTGCCGAACCCCAGACGTACGTGCCACTTTCAGACGGCCACCACGCACAAACACGAGAGGTGGACGCCCACAAAGGATTGTCCGGGTCGAGCGTCGACGTGTGCCGGTAGTATCCGTTGCGGGGGTCGAGTGTGTCGGAGCGGGCCAGGAGACCCGGCTACCTCCGGTCTCAACCCGTTGCGGTGGAAAGGCTCAGGTAGGTGTGCCTGCCACCGCATAGTGGCTGGTGACCATGCCGGTGTCACCGGTTGCGGAACCGAGATGGATGAGCCTCACATCCCGGTCGAGCTTGCCGAACAGTGGAAGCCCGGCGCCGAGCAAGACCGGCGCGACCGACACCGTCAACTCGTCAAGGAGTCCGTGTCGGAGGAAGCTCTGGATCACCTTCCCGCCGTCGACGTACACCCGCCGCGCTTTCCTCCCTGCAAGGAGTTGAACGGCGGTATGCACGCTTCGTGCCACGGTGATGTTGGTGTCTGAGCCTTCTGTCAGCGTGGTACTCAATACGATCACCTCCTTGTCCCGATAGGGCCACGAGTCGAAAGTGAGGACCTTCTCGTACGTGCCCCGCCCGATCACCAGGTGATCAACAGACGCGTAGAACTCGTGATAGTCGGGTGGAACATGAGGGCCGTCGTGCGCCGGGACGTGACGTGGCTCCGATGGCGCGTCGGTCAGCCACGAGATGTCTCCGTCTTCGCGGGCGATGTACCCGTCAGCGCTGGACGCTATCAAGGCCAGCCCCACCCAATTCCTATCCATATCCGTCTACCTCCACCCTTCGATTAATGCCAACAGCAGTGCATGGCGGTCGACCGAGGCTCGGGGGGAGGCGTGGGCAGCCGCGCGCACAGTCGCCCCGAGCTGGACGTCGAGGAGCAGCTGCGCGGCCACCTCTGGCGCAGGTGCCCGTTGAAGATCTCGTGCCTTGCGAGCCTGTGCCACCAGAACCGCAAGGTAGGTGGCTTGTTTGCCCCAACCCATTGCCAGGAGCCGGCTCAATTCGGCGTCCTTGAGGTCCTCCATGAGCATGGCGATCCCGGCCACCGCGCTACCGCGGTCCTCGGGAGTGGTTGCCACCTGGGCCACCCAGGCCAGAAGTTCAACCAGGCCGCCTTGCCCCGTCGGTCCGTCCGGCAGGTTTTCGACCCAGCGGCGACTCAAGGCGGTCAGTACGCCTTGGCGTGACCCGAATCGTTTGATCAGCGTGGCCGCGTGCACGCCGGCGAGGCGGGCCGCTTCGTTGAGACTCCAGGACGGAGATGACAGGCCTGATGCGACGCGGTCCAGTATTTCGTCGTCCGTCAGCTGTCGTGGTCGTGCCATGGAGTTAGTAAATCCAAATTGCGGAACCTTGTCAACCGCCATCTTCGGCGTTGAGCCGACGTCCGAGCGGTGCCTGAGCGCTGACGACGAACCGTGCGCGAGTGCCGGAATCGCACCGGCCGCGCACGGCCCGCGCGCCCCGCGGTCGCGAAACACATCCGTGATGATCGACTGTGCTGTGGGCGGTTGCCGATGGTGGCCCCGTCGGGACGTGTCATGAAGCTGTCACAAGACCGCAGGACCGTCGCCACGTGATTTGGAAATCCTGGCGTGTCGGTATGTCTGCGACGGAGATGAGCTCATGGCGCCGATCTGGTCCTATCCCGACGACGACAGCTCGCTGGAGTGCGGCATCCGCATTTGGAGCTGCGGGCGTGAACGGTCGGCGTATGCTCGCGGGCGGTGAGCCGGGAAGCCTGGTCGGCATTTGGCTGGTCGGCGTCTTCGGGAGGCTCACGATGAAGGTCTTGGTCCTGACGTTGGGCACTCGCGGTGATGTGCAGCCGTTCGTCGCGCTGGCCCGGGAACTGCAGCGGCGCGGTCATCAGGCAGTCGTTGCGGCGCCCGAGCGGTTCGCTGACCTGATCGGCGGTCAGGGTGTGTCGTTTGCCGGCGTGGACGACGGCCCGCTGCGGGTGCTGGACAGCGGATCCGCAGTGGGAGACGTTGCTATTGGCGGCCTGTGGGCGAAAGCGGCGCTGATGCGGCGGCTGCCGGCGATGTTCAGCCGCGTGCTCGACGATTCCTGGCGGGTGGCGTCGACCGGGTTGGGCGCGGGGGCTGATGTGATCGTGCACAACGGTCAGATCATGGCCGGGCAGCATGTCGCGGAGAAGCTGGGCGTTCCGGCGGTCTTGGCGTTGCCGATGCCCATGTACGTTCCGACCGGGCAGTTCCCGTGGCCGGGTCAGCAGTTCCCGGAATGGTTGCCGGCAGGTGTGAACCGTCTGACCTACGCGGGGATGAAGGCGCCGGCGGTGATGTTCGGTCGTACGGTGGATCGGTGGCGTGCCGGGCTCGGCCTGCCACGTCGTCGCGGCAGGCATGATCCGCTGCGCCGCCCGGACGGCGGACCTGTGCCGGTGTTGCACGCGGTGAGTCCCGCGGTCCTTCCCCGACCGGCGGATTGGCCGGCGACGGCGCAGGTCACCGGCTACTGGTTCGTGGCGCAACCGCCCGCCACCGACTCCGTGGAGTCCGGCCTCGATGCGCTGGTGTCGGCCGGTAGTGACGAGCCGCTGGTTTATATCGGGTTCGGCAGCATGGCCGGGCCCGATCCGGTGGCCACTACGCAGGTGGTGGTGCAGGCGCTGCGGATGGCCGGTGTCCGGGGTGTTGTCGCCGGCGGCTGGGGTGGCTTGCGGGAGGTGCCGCCACCGGAGGTGTTCCTGGCCGGCGAGGTGCCTCATGAGGTGGTGTTTCCGCGGATGGCGGTGATCGTGCACCACGGGGGTGCCGGCACGACGGCGGCGGCGGTTCGAGCGGGTCGCCCGCAGGTGGTGTGCCCGTTCGTGGGGGACCAGCCGTTCTGGGGCCGGCGCATGCGCCAGTTGGGGACGGCGCCGGAACCGATCGACCAGCGGCGGCTCAGCGCGCCGCGTCTGGCGGCCGCGATCCGCACGGCGATCGACGATTCAGCCATGGTCACTGCTGCTCGCCGGCTGGGTGATCAGGTCCGGTCGGAGAACGGCGCCGCCACGGCGGTCGACGTGTTGGAGCAGGTCAGCGCCGGCCACCGGTGACCGGCCCAGGACGGCAGTGCCCCAGGTGCGCCGGGAAGTCTGGTCGGCGGTCAGGCCTGAGTGCTACGGCGTCTGACGGGGATGCCTGTCTACTCCGGTGATGTCAGGAAGACGTCAGGCAGAAGGGGTGGCCAGCCGGATCCAGGAGTACCCGCCAGCGTCCGTCGCCGGGCTGATGGTCCGGTTTGGCCGCTCCGAGTTGCAGCGCCAGCTCTTCCATCGCGTCGAGGTCGTCAGCGCGGAGATCCAGATGGAACTGTTGTGGCACGTCCTGACCTGGCCACTGCGGAGCCCGGTATCCGTCAACCCGCTGGAATCCCAGATCGCAGCCGGAGCCGTTCGTCAGAGCGACGAACTCGTCCGTACTGAAGGGCTCGCGCATCCCGGTCAGTGCACCGTAGAAGCCCGCCAGCGTCTTCGGGTCGGCACAGTCCAGAGTCACCCCTCGCAGTTCAGCGCCTGGCAACATTCGCTCCTTCGTGTCCCCGCGTCTGTCTCCTAAGCCGCCGCTGCACGCGATCACGGCCACAGCCACACCGTACGCGCCACATCCACCGCTGAAGTAGCGGTTTATCCCTGCCTCAGAGCAACGGGTGGCTGTGACCGGCGCTATCAACCGTTGGTACTAGAGGCACTACGGCCAAGGTTGTAGCGCAGCTACCGCGCCGGGCTGATGTCGGTGTAAGGCGCTACAGGCATTTCCTAGGTCGATACCGTCCCGCTCGGCCCGTACGCGAAGGAGCTTGCCGATGTTGAGAACTCGACTGTGTGCCCTGCTCGGGGTGGCGGTGTCAGTGCGACACGGGAGGCGGCGCTACTTGGTGCAGAGGCCGGCCAGGATGACGTCGATGGCGCGGTCGAGCGCCGCCGCTGACACGGGTGTCGCTGCGGTGGTTTGTGCCAGGCCGCGGATCAGCAGGTAGAGCTCCTCGACGCCGACATCCGGCCGGACGGTGCCGGCGGCTTGTGCGCGCTGTAGCGCCGTGCCGACTGCTGCCTTGGCCTGGCTCGCCACAGCCACGACCGTGGGCGGTGGGTCGCCCAGCATCGAGGCCAGCGTGAGCTTGCTGGCGCCTCTCTCGATCATCTCGTGGATCAGCGCGGACAACGCTGCCGACGGGTCGGGCGCGGACGCCGCAGCGCGGGCCCGGTCGAGCAGGTCAGCGAAATGTCGTACCAGCGTGGCCTCGATCAGCGCTTCCTTGGTCGGGAAGTGTCGAAACACGGTGGCGACGCCGACGCCGGCGAGCCGCGCCACCTCCTCGGTGGAGCCGGCCTCGCCGCGCGTGCCGAACACGCGGTCGGCAGCGGCAAGGATGCGCTCACGGTTCTCCCGGGCGATCTGGCGCATGCGAGCACTTTAACCGAAGTCTGGACTTCGGTACGGTAACCGGAGTCCAGACTTCGGTAGGAGGCAGTGACATGCGCACGCCCGAGGAAACCGTCCGCGCCGTGGCCGCCGGTGTCTGCCGGCTCATCCGCGGCGGGCTCACCGCC
>NZ_JBFAZH010000025.1:0-19053 GCF_040681735.1 Actinoplanes sp. NPDC051633
CTACCACTTCCCGTGCCCACCAGGCGCGCCAAGCCCACAGTGGTAGCCCAGCCACGTTTGCGAGGCCTCCACGCGTGGGTGGGCTACCACTTCCGGTGCCCACCGCGCTCGGCCCAGCCACAGTGGTAGCTCAGCCACCCGCCCGAGGCCCGGACGCGTGGGTGGGCTACCACTTCTCGTTCCCACCGCGCTCGGCCCAGCCACAGTGGTAGCTCAGCCACCCGGCCGCGGTCCCGACGCGTGGGTGGGCTACCACTTGTGGGCTCGTCCCGGAGGTCAGAAGTGGGTTTTGATGTTGAAGGCTTTGCGTAGTTGGGCCATGTCTTGGCGGTCCCGGTCTGTCGGGTCGTAGCCCTGGTGGAAATAGGCCTGTTGTTCCGCCGAGAGGCAGCCGACAGGGCTGTGCTCGATCTCGCCCGTGACGAAGCACTCCGCCGGGTAGCGGAACGGCTCGTCCGGGTCGGTTGACGCCTGGGTCGCGCTTCCGTCGGCCGCGAAGACCAGCGGGTGCAGGTCGATCTCGCGTCCACGGGCGTCGGTGACCACGAAGCGGATCGGACGCCAGTCCAGCGTCTCGGTGAAGCCCGCGCCGGTGAGCGCGGCGACGACGATGTCCTCCTGCTCCTGGCGGTGCATCAGATCCAGGTCGCGGTGGGCCCGGGTCTGCGTTCCGAGCAGCGCGTCGATGCCCCATCCGCCGCCGATCCAGATGTCCGCGCCCGCCTTCCGCAGGACGTCCAGGATCTCCAGCACATCGTCGCCGGTCATGGCGTCCTCCCAACGGCCGGATGGTGGCGCCACGGCCCGGACCGACCGCTCAGGTCGCTTCGGGGCGGGGACTTCTCAGGGCCGCGTACCCGGCAAGGTTTGATCCAGAGCCGCCGCCAGATCTGCCAGCAGGTCCGCCTCGTCCTCGACCCCGCAGGAGAGACGCACGAAGCCCTCCGCCGTGTCGTCGCCCCACTGGGCCCGGCGGTCGGCCGTCGTGTGCAGGCCGCCGAACGACGTCGCCGCGAAGACCAGCGTGCTCGCCCGCAAGAAGCCCGTCACCCGCTCGGCGCTGCCGAGGTCGAACGAGACCACGCCCGGGAAGCGGCGCATCTGCGACGACGCCAGCTCGTGCGACGGGTCGTCGGGCAGGCCCGGCCAGCGCACGCCGGAGACGTCCGCGCGTGCCTTCAGGAAGCTCGCCACCGCGGCCGCGTTCGACGACTGGCGGGCCAGGCGCAAATCCATCGTGCCCATCGAGCGGTGCGCGAGCCAGCAGTCGAAGGCGCCCGGGATCGCGCCCGTCTGGTTGCGCCACGTCGTCAGCCGCTCCAGCAGCGCCGTGTCGTTCGTGGCCACGTACCCCAACAGCACGTCCGAATGGCCCGTCAGAGCCTTGGTGCCCGACGCCACCGACACGTCCGCGCCGAGCGCCAGCGGCTGCTGGCCCAGCGGCGTCGCCGTCGTGTTGTCCACCGCCACCAGCGCGCCCGAAGTGTGCGCCGCCGCCGACAGCGCGCGCAGGTCGCACACGTCCAGGCCCGGGTTGGCCGGCGTCTCGAGCAACACCAGCCGGACGCCCTCGAAGGACGGGTACGGCCCGGCGGTCGGCACCAGCACGGTGCTGACGCCGAGGTCGCGGAGGAACCCGGCGGCGAACGACCGGGTGGTGAAGTAGCCGTCGGACGGCAGCGCCACCGTGTCCCCGGTCCGCAGCACGCCGAGCAGCAGGCCGGTGACCGCGGCCATGCCGGTGGCGAAGGCCCGCACCGCGCCGCCCTCCAGCTCGCCGATCGCCGACTCGAGCGCCCGCCGGGTCGGGTTGTCCGGGCGGCCGTAGCCGTTCTCCCCCGGCCCGGCGGCGGGATCCAGGTGATAGGGCGCGACGAACACCGGGCCCGGCAGGAAGGGCTCACCGGGCACCGGCGCGGGCAGGCCGGCGTGTACGGCCCGAGTGGAGTCCCCCCAGCTCATTCGGGCTTCATCTCCCGTCCCATCAGCAGCTTCACCGCGACCCGCGGGTCCACGCCCTCGTGGCACACCCGCTCGACCTGCTCGGTGATCGGCATCTCCACGCCGTGCGCCCGCGCCAGATCCCGGATCGCCAGGCAGCTCTTCACACCCTCGGCGGTCTGCCGGGTCGCCGTCTGCGCCTGCTCCAGCGACTCGCCTCGGCCCAGGTGCTCGCCGAAGGTGCGGTTGCGCGACAGCGGCGACGAGCAGGTGGCCACCAGGTCGCCCAGCCCGGCCAGCCCGGCGAAGGTCATCGGGTCGGCGCCCACCGCCACGCCCAGCCGCGCGGTCTCGGCCAGCCCGCGGGTGATCAGCGACGCCTTGGTGTTGTCGCCCATCCCCATCGCGTTCGCCATCCCGTACGCGAGCGCGATCACGTTCTTGACGGCCCCGCCCATCTCGCAGCCGACCACGTCCTCGCTGGTGTACGGCCGCAGATAGGGCAACGCGATGGCCTGCTGCACCGCCTGCGCCCGCCCCTGGTCGAGGCCCGCCACCACGGTCGCGGCCGGCTGCTCGGCGGCGATCTCGGGCGCCAGGTTGGGCCCGGAGACGACCACCACCCGCGCCGGGTCGACCCGGGCGGTCTCCACCATCACCTCGCTCATCCGCTTGGTGGTGCCCAGCTCGATCCCCTTCATCAGCGAGATCAGCGTGGCGTCGCGGTGGAACGCCCCGGCCCACTCGGCCAGGTTGCCGCGCAGCGTCTGCGAGGGCACCGCGATCGCCACCATCTCGGCGTCGCGCACCGCCTCGTCGAGGTCGCCGGTCGCGCTGATCCGCCGATGCAACTTCACGCCGGGCAGTGAGCCCTCGTTGACGCCGTCGTTGTTGATGGCGTCGACGACCGCGGCGCGCCGGGCCCAGATCCGCACGTCGGCGCCGGCCTCGGCCAGCACCTTGGCGAAGGCCGTCCCCCACGCGCCCGAGCCGAGCACGGCGGCGCGGGTCACTCGGCCACCGCCGGCGGGTTGCCGCGGCGCGGCGGCGACCAGAGCGGCGGCGGCTGGCCCCCGCGGATGTCGGCGAGGAGGTCTCGGGTGGCCAGCATGATGGTGTCGGTCATCTCCTCGAGAACCTGCTTCGACGGCGTCTCGCCCTGCCACTTGCTCAGATCGACCGGGGGCCCGGCGATCACGCTGACCGGCGTGCGCCAGCGGAACTTGAACTTCGAGGTGCGCGGGTCGAAGATCCGGTCCGCGCCCCAGTTCGCCACCGGGATGACCGGTGCGCCGGTCAGCAGGGCGAGCCGGGCGGCGCCGGTCTTGCCGCGCATCGGCCACAGGTCGGGCTCCTTGGTGGTGGTGCCCTCGGGATAGATGACCACGACCCCGCCCTGATCCAGGGCGCTCACCAGCGTGTCCAGGCTCCGCGCCGCCTCCACGCTGCCGCGCTCCACCGGGATCTGCTGGAGCTTGCGCAGGAACGGTCCCATCACCGGGATCTTCCAGAGGCTGGCCTTGGCGAGATACCGCGGCCAGCGGTCGGCGGCGTAGATGAAGTGCGCCAGCACCAGGGGATCGAAGTGCGAGACGTGGTTGGGGGCCAGGATCATCCGGCCGGGCGGAAGGTGCTCCTGGCCGCGCCAGGACGGCTTGGTCATGACCTTCATGACGGGCAGCACCAACCCGACCGCCAGCCACTGCCAGAACCCGTACTCGCGCCGCGCCACGAAGTCTCCCATCTCCACCTGCGTCGAAATCATGCCTGCTTAGGTCGGCGCTTACCAGGAGGGGGCAGGATGGGTGCGTGCGAAGAGGTTGGGTGGCGGTCGTTCCGGTGAAGCGGCTGGGCGCGGCCAAGAGCCGTCTGCGCGGTGCGGTACCCACCGCGCGGCACGGCGAGCTGGCACTGGCGATGCTCGGCGACACCGCCGCGGCGGTGCTGGCCTGCCCCGAGGTGGACGAGCTGCTGGTGGTCACCGACGACCCGGCGGCGGCCGCGGTGGCCCGGCAGCTCGGCGCGCGGGCGGTGCCGGACGAGCCGCGCGCGGGGCTGAACGCGGCGTTCCGGTTCGGGGCGGACGTGGTGGCCGGGCGCGACCGGCGGCGGATCGCGATGACCGGGGATCTGCCGGCGTTGCGGCCGGAGGAGCTCTCGTCGGCGCTGGAGAAGGTCGATGTGAGGTCGTTCGTCGCCGACGCGGCGGGCACGGGGACGGTGCTTCTCGCCGTACTCGAAGGATTTGATCTCGACCCGCACTTCGGCGTCGGGTCGGCGCGGGCCCACGAGCACAGCAGGGCGACCAACATCACGGAGCAGTGGCCGGGGCAGTGGCCGGGGCAGTGGCCGGGGCTGCGGCAGGACGTGGACACGGCAGATGATCTTCGGGCGGTGCTGGAGATCGGGCCGGGTCCGCGGACCGGCGCACTGCTGCGTGACCTTGAGGGAGAGAAGCATGCAGGGAACCGTCGCAACCTTCGATGCCGAGTCGCACACCGGGACGTTGCTCCTGGATGACGGCTCTGAGCTGGCCTTTCCGGCCGACGCCTTCCACCGGTCGGGGCTGCGCCTGCTGCGCCTCGGGCAGCGCGTCGTGATCCACACCACCGGCGAGGGCACGGTCGAGCAGCTCCGGCTGCCCGGGATCGCTCCCGGCTGATCTTCAACTTGTTCGTTTCGCGGTGGCCACTATCGGGTGATGATGGAGCAATGACCACCCCTCCTCAGCGTGGGCCCGACGGCCGCTTCCTCCCCCGCCCGGAAGTCCCCCGGCACATGATCGAGGAGCCGCTCGCGCCCGAGGCCGACGACCTGCCCGAGGACCGGTTCCTCAACCGCGAGCTCTCCTGGCTCGATTTCAACGCGCGGGTGCTGGCCCTGGCCGAGGATCCGGAGACGCCGCTGCTCGAGCGGGCCAAGTTCCTGGCCATCTTCGCCAGCAACCTGGACGAGTTCTACATGGTGCGGGTCGCCGGGTTGAAGCGTCGCCTGAACGCCGGCCTGCCGATGCGCGGCGGCGACCGGGTGTCGCTGCGCAACCAGCTCGAGATGATCACCGAGCGGGCCGCCGACCTGGTGAGCCGGCACGCCGCCTGCTTCGCCGAGGAGGTGCGGCCGAAGCTGTCGGCAGAGGGCATCGAGCTGGTCAGCTGGGGCGAGCTGGACGCGCCGGAGCGCGAGCGGTTGCGTACGTACTTCCGCGAGCAGGTGTTCCCGGTGCTGACCCCGCTGGCGGTGGATCCGGCGCACCCGTTCCCGTACATCTCGTCGCGGTCGCTGAATCTCGCCGTGGTGCTGCGCGACCCGGCCGACAACAGCACCGAGCTGTTCGCCCGGGTCAAGGTGCCGAACAACGTGCCGCGCTTCGTGACCGTGCAGAACGACAGCCGCGGCACCCGGTTCCTGCCCGTCGAGGAGCTCATCGCCGTCCATCTCGATCAGCTCTTCTCCGGCATGCAGGTGCTCGAGTGGCATCTCTTCCGGGTGACCCGCAACGCCGAGGTGGAGGTCGACGAGGACCGCGACGAGGACCTGCTGCAGGCGCTGGAACGCGAGCTCGCGCAGCGGCGGTTCGGCCCGCCGGTGCGGCTGGAGGTGGCCGCCTCGATCAGCGACCACGTGCTCGACCTGCTCCAGCGGGAGCTCGACATGGACGGCAACGACGTGCTGCGGGTGCCGGGCCTGCTCGACCTGTCGGGGCTGTGGCAGGTCTTCGGCGAGGTCGACCGCGACGATCTCAAGGACCGCCCGTTCGTGCCGGCCACGCATCCGCAGCTGGCCGACGGTGAGGTGCCGCGCAGCGTCTTCAACCGGCTGCGCGAGTGCGACATTCTGGTGCACCACCCGTACCACGCGTTCTCCACCAGCGTGCAGCGGTTCATCGAGCAGGCCGCCGCCGATCCCAACGTGCTGGCCATCAAGCAGACGCTCTACCGCACCAGCGGTGACTCCCCGATCGTGGACGCGCTGGTCGACGCGGCCGCCGCCGGCAAGCAGGTGGTGGTGCTGGTGGAGGTGAAGGCGCGGTTCGACGAGGTGGCCAACATCGGCTGGGCGCGCACGCTGGAACGCGCCGGCTGTCACGTCGTCTACGGCCTGGTGGGTCTGAAGACCCACTGCAAAACCGCGTTGGTGGTACGCCAGGAGGGCAACCAGATCAAGCGTTACTGCCACATCGGCACGGGCAACTACCACCCCAAGACCGCCCGGCTGTACGAGGACTTCGGCATGCTGACCGCCGACCCCGAGGTGGGCGCCGACGTCACCGATCTGTTCAACGTGCTGACCGGGTACAGCCGGCAGACGGCGTTCCGCCGCCTGCTGGTCGCGCCGCACGGCGTCCGCAAGGGCCTGATCGAGCGGATCGAGGAGCAGGCCCGGATCGCGCGCGGTGGCGGCGAGGCCCTGGTGCAGTTCAAGGTGAACTCTCTGGTGGACGAGGAGACCTGCGACGCGCTTTACCGCGCCTCCCGCGACGGCGTGAAGGTCGACCTCATCATCCGCGGCATGTGTTCGCTGCGGCCGGGCGTGCCGGGCCTGTCGGAGAACATCCGGGTGCGCTCGATCGTCGGCCGGTTCCTGGAGCACTCGCGGGTGTTCCGGTTCGGCGTGGGCGATGACGAGGAGTACTGGATCGGGTCGGCCGATCTCATGCACCGCAACCTGGACCGCCGCGTCGAGGCGTTGGTGCGGGTGACGCTGCCGTCCGCCCAGGACGATCTGCGCAACGTCCTGAGCCTGTCCATGGCCGACGACAGCGAGGGCTGGGACCTGGCCGGTGACGGCACCTGGCACCGGCGCCCGGCCGACCCCACAGCGCGGCACATCCATCTGCAGGAGGCGTTGCTGCGCCGGATCATCGGCAGGGGCGCGTGAGCGTCCGCGCCGCGGGGGCGGTCGTCCGCACCGGCGACCGGGTGTGCATCGTGCACCGCCCGGCCTACGACGATTGGAGCCTGCCCAAGGGCAAGCTCAAGGCCGGGGAGCATCCGTTGCGGGCGGCGGTGCGCGAGCTTCTCGAGGAGACGGGGGTACGCGGGGAGCCGCTGCTCCGCCTCCCGGAGGTCTCGTACGACCTGCCCGACGGCCGACCGAAGACGGTGGACTTCTGGCTGATGCGTGGTGTCCCCGGCGCCTTCGAGGCCGGCGACGAGGTGGACGAGGTCGCCTTCGTGACCCCGGAGGCGGCCCTGGAGCGGTTCTCTTACGCCACCGATCGCGACGTGCTGGCACACGCGACCGCGGTCGAGGAGATCACCGCGGTCACCCCGATCGTCCGGCATGCGCACGCCGGCGAACGGAAGAAGTGGAGCGGCAACGACGCGCTCCGGCCGATCGACCCGCAAGGTCTCACCGAATCCGAGGCGCTGGCGGAGGTGCTGATTCTCTTCGGCCCGCGGCGGCTCTTCGCGGCGACCCCGTTGCGGTGCAAGCAGACCCTCGAGCCGTTGGCGGCGAAACTCGATCTGCCGATCGTCATGGACGCCGCATTCGCCGAGCCGGCTGACCCCGATGAGATCGATGAGCGGGTCCGCGCCGGGCTTTCCCGGCTGGCCGAATTGCGGGCCGGCCCGACCGCGGTCGCGTGCAGTCAGGGAAAGCTGATGCCGCACCTGTTGTCCGCTCTGGTGGGCGAAGCGGATTCGGCCGTTTACAAGACCCCGAAAGGTGGCGGCTGGGTGATCGCCTGGTCCGGCGAGAACGCCGCGGGCCTCAGCCGGCTCTAGAGGAGACCTTCCACAAACCCACGAGATCGCCGGCGAGCCATCGCGCCCGCCACATCTCGTCGTCGCGCGGTTCCCAGTCCCGGTACGGCAGCAGCGCCACCCGCCACGCCATCACCGCGACCAGGTACCACCCGAGCAGCGGCACCATGCCCAGCCAGGCGTCCCGCCGCCGGTAGGACGCGTGCGGCGCCAGCACGACCATCGCCGCGGCCGTCCAGGCGCATGTGATCAGCCAGTCCAGCAGCCCGTTGCCGGACCATCGTTCGGCCAGGTCGCCCAGGATCCACCCGGGCAGCATGCCGGCGGCGAAGACCATGACGGCGACGAGCGAGCGGCTGACGAGCCCGCGTGGCGGGCCACTCCTGGGGTCCATGGCGAGACCGTAGGCTCAGCCGCGCGTACGGCGCCGGGACACACGAAAGGCGTCCACCGTACGGGTGGACGCCTTTCGCTTGTCAGCGGACCGCTCAGACCCTCTATTTGGTCTTGCGAGCGGCGGTGGTGCGGGCGGTCGTGGCCGTTGCGGACGGGGTCGTCCGGGCCGTGGCCGCCGTGGTCTTACGAGCCGTCGTCTTCTTGGCGGCGGTCGTCTTCGCTGCGGTCGTGGTGGTGGTCTTCTTGGCCGGCGTCGACTTCGCCGCGGCCTTGGTGGCCGTCGTCTTCTTCGCCGGGGTGGTGGTCTTCTTGGCGGCCGTCGTCTTCGCCGCCGTCTTCTTTGCCGGCGTGGCCGTCGTCTTCTTCGCCGCGGCCGTCCTGGTCGCGGTTGCCTTCGTGGCCGTCGTCTTCTTGGCCGCCGTGGACTTCGTGGCAGCCTTCGCCGGAGCCGTCTTGGTGGCGGCCTTCGCCGGCGTGGCCTTGGCAGTGGTCTTCTTCGCCGCCGCAGTCTTGGTGGCCGCGGCGGTGCGGGTCGTCGACTTGGCGGGTGCGGCCTTGGCAGTGGTCTTCTTGGCAGCGGCCGCCTTGGCGACCTTGCCGCTGGCGACCATCTCCCGGAATGCCGTACCCGGTTTGAAGGCCGGCACGGATGTCTTCTTCACCTTCACCGGTTCGCCGGTGCGCGGATTGCGCGCGGTACGCGCATTGCGCGCCCGCTTCTCGAAGACACCGAAGCCGGTGATGGCGACCCGATCGCCCTTGGTGACGGCGTTCTCCACCTCGCTGATGACCGCATCCAGCGCCGCTGTCGCTGTTTTCCGGTCCCCCAGTCGGGCGGCGAGCGCCTCGATGAGCTCGGCCTTGTTCACGGTTTTCCTCCCGGACGTGAGAACTGGCCCAATGCGAGCCATTCTGCGGCGACCGTATGCCCTTTGACCAGCAGACACAAACATCTGCATGAAAAAAAGCGTTGTGTCACAAGGAAATCGCACCCCGCGGAGTATGCGGGAAGCGCCGAAAGGCGGCTCTGACTAGGCTTTTCGGCCTAGACGGTGACCGGCTTGAAAGCAGGACGAGTTTTCTCGTACGAGGTGATGTCCTCCTCGTGTCGAAGCGTCAGTCCGATGTCGTCGAGGCCCTCCATGAGCCGCCAGCGGCTGAAATCGTCGATCGGGAAGGCCCAGACGGCATCGTCCACGCGCACCTCGCGGGCGCCCAGGTCGACGGTGATCTCCTTGTCCGGCTCGCTGTCGGCCATCTCCCACAGCGCCTCAACGGCTTTCAGCTCCAGCTGCACCGGCAGCAGACCCTCCTTGAGGGCGTTGCCGCGGAAGATGTCGCCGAACCGGGGGGCGATGACGGCCTTGAAGCCCCAGTCGCGCAGCGCCCAGACGGCGTGCTGCCGGGACGACCCGGTGCCGAAGTTGGGGCCGGCCACGAGGATGGTGGCGCCGGCGTGGGCCGGATTGTTGAGCACGAAGGCCGGATCATCGCGCCAGGCCCGGAACAGCCCGTCCTCGAAACCGGTCCGGGTCACCCGCTTCAGGTAGACCGCGGGGATGATCTGGTCGGTGTCCACATCGGAACGGCGCAGCGGCATCACCGCGCCGGTGTGAGTGGTGAACTTGTCCATGGTCGTTACCTCAGGCCTTCGGATCGGTCGGGGTCAGGTCACTCGGCGCGGCGAGCCTGCCGACGACGGCCGTCGCGGCCGCGACCTGAGGCGAGACCAGATGGGTACGCCCACCCTTGCCCTGCCGGCCCTCGAAGTTGCGGTTGGAGGTGGAGGCGGCGCGCTCCCCGGGGCTGAGCGTGTCGGGGTTCATCCCCAGGCACATCGAGCACCCGGCGAACCGCCACTCGGCGCCGGCCTCGGTGAAGACCTTGTCCAGACCCTCCGCCTCGGCCGCCTCGCGCACCCGGAACGAGCCCGGCACGATCATCATGCGGACGTCGTCGTGCACCCGGTGGCCGCGCAGCACCTCGGCCGCGGCCCGCAGATCCTCGAGCCGCCCGTTGGTGCAGGAGCCCACGAAGACCACGTCGACGGGCACGTCGCGCAACGGGGTGCCGGCCTGGAGTCCCATGTACTCCAGCGCGCGCCGGGCGGCATTGCGCTCGACCTCGTCGACGAACTCCTCCGGGTCGGGCACCCGGTCGTTCAGCGCCGCGCCCTGCCCGGGGTTGGTGCCCCACGTGACGAACGGGCTGATCGCCGACGCGTCCAGGATCACCTCGGTGTCGTACTCGGCGTCCGCATCGGTGGCCAGCGACCGCCAGTACTCGACGGCGGCGTCCCACTCGGCGCCTCGCGGAGCGTGCTGCTTGCCCTCGAGGTACGCAAAAGTGGTGTCGTCCGGCGCGATCATGCCGGCCTTGGCGCCCCACTCGATCGACATGTTGCAGATGGTCATCCGGCCCTCCATGGAGAGCTTGCGGATCGCCTCGCCGCGGTACTCCACGATGTGGCCGTTGCCGCCTCCGGTGCCCACCTGGGTGATCAGCGCGAGGATCAGGTCCTTGGCGGTGACGCCGGGCCGGAGCTCGCCGGTGACCGTGACGGCCATCGTCTTGGGCTTCGTCTGCGGCAGCGTCTGGGTGGCGAGCACGTGCTCGACCTCACTGGTGCCGATGCCGAAGGCCAGTGCGCCGAAGGCGCCGTGCGTCGCGGTGTGCGAGTCGCCGCAGACGATCGTCATGCCGGGCTGGGTCAGACCGAGCTGGGGCCCGATCACGTGCACGATGCCCTGCTCCTCGTTGCCGAGCGAGCGGATCTGCACGCCGAACTCGGCGCAGTTCTTCCGCAGCGTCTCGATCTGGGTGCGCGAGATCGTGTCGGTGATCGTGAGGAGATCGCCGCGCCGGATGTTGAAGGACGGGTCGTCGTAGCCCGTCGGGGTGTTGTGATCCTCGGTCGCGAGCGTCAGGTCGACCCGGCGCACCGGACGGCCGGCCAGACGCAGGCCGTCGAAGGCCTGCGGGCTGGTCACCTCGTGCAACAGATGCAGGTCGATGTAGAGCAGGTCGGGCTCGCCGTCGGCGGACCGCACGACATGGTCGTCCCAGACCTTCTCGGCCAGGGTCCGGGGTTTGGGATCCGGAGTGACTCCCACCATCTGGACATCCTAAATTCTGGGAGGTATGTTTCGGCTTGTGGGACACAGTATGAGCGGTGTCGGCGTTCTCGACAAGGCGGTCGTCATCCTCGCGGCCTGCGTGGACGGCGCCAGCCTGGCCGAGTTGGTGGACCGGACGAAGCTGCCGCGTGCGACGGCACATCGCCTGGCCCAGGCACTGGAGATCCACCGGATGCTGGTGCGCGACACACAGGGCCGCTGGCGTCCGGGCCCCCGTCTCGGCGAGCTGGCGAACGCCGCGCCCGACGTGCTGCTGACCGCCGCCGAGCCGTTGCTGTCCGCCCTGCGGGACGCGACCGGGGAAAGTGGTCAATTGTACTTGCGCCGCGCGGACGAACGTATATGCGTGGCGGCGGCGGAGCGGGCGAGCGGTCTGCGGGACACGGTCCCGGTCGGCTCGGTGCTGCCGATGACCGCGGGCTCGGCGGCTCAGATCCTCCTGGCGTGGGAGCCCCCGGAGGCGGTGATGCCACTGCTGCCGAGGTGCAAGTTCACCGGCCGCACGCTGGCCGAGGTCCGCCGCCGGGGCTGGGCCCAGAGCGTGGCCGAGCGAGAGCCCGGAGTGGCCAGCGTCTCGGCCCCGATCCGAGACAGAACAGGCCGGGTCATCGCAGCCATCTCAATAAGCGGCCCGATAGAACGCCTGGGCCGCCGCCCGGGCGAGCGCCACGCAATGGCGGTGGTCCGGGCCGGACAGCGGCTCTCCGGCCTCTGACCGACCATCGAGCCGGGGTGCACGGCTGGGGCCGCCGTCTTGGCGACGGTCAGGACAAGTGGTAGCCCAGCAGGCCATCCGGGCCTCGGACAGACCTCTGCGCTACCACTTCGGGGTGCGGCTGCGGACAAATCGGCCTGAGTGGTAGGGCAAGAGTGCACCGGGGGCGCGGATGGACCCGTGGGCTACCACTTCCGGCACCCGCCGGGCCGGACGGCGGCGCTATGGCCCGGTCCCACCGCCTTGATCGCGTTGGGGCGGGGACCGGAGGGTGCGCGTACCCGGAAAAGATTTGAGGCCCGCGGAAAACCGCGGGCCTCGCACTTTGTAGCCCCGAAGGGATTCGAACCCTCGCTACCGCCTTGAGAGGGCGGCGTCCTAGGCCGCTAGACGACGGGGCCAAGACTGCCATTCTCGCTTGGAACGACGGTGCGGAACCTTACCAGAATTCCAGCACTGCCGCCCTCGCGGGACCGGCTGCGCTGGGGTACCAGGACTCGAACCTAGACTAACTGAACCAGAATCAGTCGGGCTGCCAATTACCCCATACCCCATTCAGCACGGCTTGCCGTGCCGGTGCAGAACTCTACCTGAGCCCATGGTGCCCGCCAAATCGGGGCACCGTCAGGCGTTTACGCCAGGCCGGAACTCGTCGGCATGCCGCCGGGCCCACTCCGCGAAGGTCATCGCCGGCCGCCCGAGCAGGTCGGCGACGGTGGTGCCGGCGGCCTGGGGGTAGTCGGCGAGGGTGGCCTGGCCGTCCACAAACCAGGTCGCGTACTCGCCCATGACCAGCGACAACTGCTCGATCGCCGCCTCCCGCGGCAGATCCTCGAAGATCAGGCGGCGGCCCAGCGCGGCGCCGATGGCCGCCACCTTCTCCCGCCGGCTGAGCGCCTGCGGCCCGGTCATCGGGTACGAGCACCCGTGGTGCCCGCCCTCGACGAGGATCTTCGCTGCCACCGCCGCGATGTCCTCCAGGGCGATCGGGGCGTTGACCACGTCGCCCAGGGTGTCCCGCACCACGTCGCCGGCTTTGATCTGCTCCGCCCAGATCCCGGCGTTGGTCATGAACTCGCCGGGCTCGAGATGGGTCCAGGGCACGCCGGAGGCCTCCACCGCGTCCTCGATCACCTGCCAGTTCCCGCCCTTCTCCCCGGCCATGTCCACGATGTGCCGCACCCCGGCGTCGGCCGCCATCCGGCACACCTCGAAGGCGGTCGGCGGGTAGGGCGCCAGGTACATCCGCTCCACACCGTTCAGTGCCGCGGGCATCGAGGACGGCCGGCCCACGAAGCCCTCGACGATCTCGACATCCGCCGGCAGCGCCGCCCGCGCGGGGTGGTTGGTCAGCGCCCGCACGTCGGTCGCGCCGCGGGCCAGCAACTCGTCCACGACCAGTCGCCCGACGTTGCCGGTGGCCCCGGTGACCAGGATCTTCACGACTCACCCACCTCTTTTCGTATCAGATACGAAAACCCAGGGTACAACTTGTCCATGAGTGATCGCATCCTTCCGCTGCTGTTCCGCGGGACCGTGCCGAGCACCGCGAAGCGCACCGGCCGGCCCGCCAAGCTCACCGTGGACGCGGTGGTGCACAGGGCGATCGCGCACGCCGACGCCGACGGCCTGGACGCGGTCACGATGGCCCGGCTGGCGGCGGACCTGGGCGTCGGCACCATGACGCTCTACAGCTACGTGCCGTCCCGCGACGACCTGATCGACCTGATGGTGGACGAGGTGTCGGCCCGGCGCGCGCTGCCCGCGCCGGGCGAGCCGCGCCCGGAGTCCTGGCGGGACCAGGTGCTGCTCTACGCCGAGCGCACCCGGGCCATGTACGCCGAGCACCTGTGGCTGGCCGAGGTGTCGCAGATCCGCCCGCCGCCCGGCCCGGGCATGCTGGCCGAGCGGGAGTACGTGCTGTCCACCGTGGCCGGCCTGGGTCTGCGACCGGCGCAGGTGAACACGGCCGCCGTCACGATCCAGATGTTCGTGGTGTCGGCGGCCCGCGCCGAGGCCGAGAGCGAGCTGCTGCGCCGCTCCTCCGGGCAGACCACCGACGAGTGGTGGCAGGACCGCTCACAGCTGTGGGAGGACTTCTTCGACGTCGAGCGGCATCCCACCATGAACGATCTCTGGCTGGCCGGCGGCTTCACCGATGAGCAGCCGGACCCGTACACCTATGGGTTGGGTCTGATCCTGGACGGGATCACTCCAGGGTGACCACCGGGTTGTTGATCGAGCCGATGCCCTGGACGGTCACCGAGACCGTGTCGCCCGCCTCGATCGGCCCGACGCCGGCCGGCGTGCCGGTCAGGATCACGTCGCCCGGCAGCAGCGTCATGACGTGCGACACATAGGACACCAGCGTCGGCACGTCGAAGATCATGTCCTTGGTGCGGCCGAGCTGGCGCACCTCCATCGCCTCCGGGTCGCGGCCGACCTCGCAGCGCACCTCGAGGTCGCTGACGTCCAGGCCGGTCACGATCCACGGGCCCAGCGGGCAGAACGAGTCGAAGCCCTTGGCCCGGGTCCACTGGGGGTCGGACCGCTGCAGGTCGCGGGCGGTGACGTCGTTGCCGCAGGTGTAGCCGAAGATCGCCCGCTCGGCGCCGGCCCGGTCCACCCGGCGGGCGCCGGTCGCGCCGATCACCACGCCCAGCTCGGCCTCGTGCTCGACCTGCTTCGACTGCGGTGGCAGCCGGATCGCGTCGTTGGGGCCGATCACCGACGTGGACGGCTTGATGAAGATCAGCGGCTCCTTGGGCAGCTCGTTGCCCATCTCGGCGGCGTGCTCGGCGTAGTTGCGGCCGACGCCGATCACCTTGCTGGAGAAGATCGGCGCGAGCAGCCGCACGTCGGCCAGCGCCCACCGCTGCCCGGTGAAGCGCACCTCCTCGAAGGGCAGGCTGCCGATCTCGGCCACGGTCAGCCCTGCGCCCGCCTCACCCTCGACGACGCCGAACGACACCCCGCCGGCGTGCACAAAACGAGCAAATCGCACCGATAACCCCATCCCTCGAAAGCCTGATACGCCCTCTCAACCTACGCGCCCCCGGTGGATACGCTGGTCGGGTGCTCACCACGACGCTGCCGCCGGCGACGTGGCTGCCGCTTGCCCGCGCACACGCCGAGCGCGCCGACGAGATGACCGCCGGGCACCGGGCACGCAAGGCCCGCGGTGAGAGACACGCGATCGAGGACTTCCTCTACGACTACTACGGCACCCGGCCGGCCCAGATGCGGCGCTGGCACCCGGGCGTCGGCACGGGCCTGGCACCGGGCGCCGACCTGACGCCGGACCACGCGCGCTGGAAGTTCTACCGCACCTTCCCCGACGGCGTCGTGACGCTGGACACGAACGGGTACATGCAGGCCCGCGGCGAGAGCGTCCGCTACATCCACGGTCTGCTCGCGGCGACGGCGTCCCGCCCGGTCTTCACCGGCTGCTTCGGGCTGCACGAGTGGGCGATGGTCTACCGCGGGCAGGAGCACCGCCATTCGCTGCCGTTGCGGCTGGGCCAGGCCGCGACCGACGAGGTGGTCGAGCGCCACCCGATCCGCTGCACCCACTTCGACGCGTTCCGGTTCTTCACGCCCGAGGCCGTCGGATTGAATCGTTTGCAGCCGACCCGCGCCACCCAGGTGGATCTCGACCAGCCCGGCTGCCTGCACGCGGCGATGGACTGCCACAAGTGGGCGTCGAAGCTCGGACCGGCCGTCCCGGGCGCGCTGGCGCTGGACTGTTTCGCGCTGGCCGCGGACATCCGCCTGCTCGACATGCAGGCCTCGCCCTACGACCTGACCAGCTATGGCCAGCCGGCGGTGAAGATCGAGACCGCCGAGGGCAAGGCCGAGTACATCGCCCGGCAGCGCGAGTTCGCGCGGCGTGCGGCGGCGCTGCGCGCGCGCCTGATCAGGGTGTGCGAGGAGCTGATGGGCCCGGCGGCGGCTTCGGCGAACCGCAAGGCCGTAGCACCCCACAACCAATAGGGGTACGCGCCATCTCCAGTCCACAATGCCGGCGCAGCGACCGATGCGGTGGCGCAAGGCCGTAGCGCCACACCGCCCAGTGGTAGCCCAAGAGCCCATCCGCGCCCCGGAAAGCCCTCTCCGCTACCACTTCTCGCTTGCCGCACCCAAAGTGGTAGCCCACCCACGCGTTCGAGCCCCGCAAAGGTGGGTGCGCTACCACTGCTCGCTTGCCCGAGCGGGTCGCACCCCACAGTGGTAGCTCACGAGCCCATCCGCGTCCCCGATAGCCCTCTCCGCTACCACTTCTCGCTTGCCGCACCCAAAGTGGTAGCCCACCCACGCGTTCGAGCCCCGCAAAGGTGGGTGCGCTACCACTTTTCGGCTCGGGGTCAGTCGGTGTCGGGGCGGCGGTTGCGCTTGGTTTGGGCTCGGCGTTTTTTGTCGGCTATGCGGCGCTCCACCGCGCCGCGGGACGGGCGCGTCGCCCGGCGGGTGCGCGGCGGCGCGGCGATTGCCCCCGCCACCAGCCCGGCCAGGCGGGCCGCTGCCGCCTCCCGGTTGCGCAGCTGAGAGCGGTGCTCGGACGCCGTGACCACCAGGATGCCGTTGGTGAGGCGGTTGCCGAGGCGTTCGGCGGCGCGTTCCTTCAGCGCCGGCGGGAGCAGATCGGAGCCGGCCAGGTCCCAGGACAGCTCGACGCGCGAGTCGGTGGTGTTCACGCCCTGACCGCCGGGCCCGCTCGACCGCGAGAAGCGCCAGGACAGCTCGGCGGCCGGGATCGTCAAGCGATCACTCACGTGTACGTCGTCCGGCACGCGCCCAGCATCGCACCCCGCGCGACCCGGCCGCCACGCGGTTGTCGATCATCGCGGCCACGGGCTGGCGGCCGGCGGCGGCGAGTCCGCGGTGCGGTCCATGGCGGGCAGCCAGATCACGAAGGTGCTGCCGGCCCCCACCGACGAATGCGCGGCCACCTGCCCGCCGTGCGACTCGACGATCTGCCGCACGATGGCCAGGCCGAGCCCGGTCCGGCGTTCCCGCACCGGCGCCGGGTTGTTCGCGCCGCGCCAGAACCGGTCGAAGACCCGCGGCAGGTCTTCGGGGGCGATACCCGGGCCCCGGTCGACCACCGCGAGCCACACCCAGGAATCCGCACGGCCGGTGGCGATCGTCACCGTGCTGGCGGCCGGCGCCAGGCGTACCGCGTTGGACAGCAGGTTGCCCACCGCGCGGCGCAAGGCGTCGTGGTCACCGATGACGTGCAGGTCGTCGCTCAGGTCGTACCGGAAAAGGGCGGAACCGAACTCCTCGCCCGCCTCCCGCGCGACCGCCGCGAGGTCCACTTCCGTGTCCGGCACCGCCTGCGCGTCCCGCCGGGCGGTGGCCAGCAGATCTTCGACCAGCCGCGACATCCGGGTGGTGGCACGGTCGACGACCGCGACCGCGCGCTCCCGTTCCGCGGCGGACGCTTCCGGCACGGCGAGCGACGCGTCCAGGTTGGTTCGGATGATCGCCAGCGGGCTGCGCAACTCGTGCGACGCGTCGTCGATCAGCTGGCGCTGCGCCTGGAACGCGTCGTCCAGCCGGTCCAGCATCGAGTCGATCGTGTCGGCCAGATCGCGCAGCTCGTCGTGCGGCCCGTCCAGCCGGATGCGCCGGGACAGGTCGGTCGCCTGGATGTCGCGGGTGGTCCGCGCGATCGCCCCGACCGGCCGCAGCGCCCGCCCGGACAGCACCCAGCCGATGCCCAGCGAGGCGACGAACAGCCCGCCCAGCGCGATCAGCGAATAGTTGCGCAGATTGGTGAGCGTGTTGAAGTTCACGGCGGCCTCGATCTCGTTGATCTCGGCCACTGTCGCGGTCCCGATGAACTGCCTGTTCCGATAGACGCCCGCGACCTGAGCGTTGACCGGTCGCGGCTCGGCCGTCTGCGCGACCGCGAAGTACGTGATGGCCAGCGCCGCGCCGGCCAGCGCGAAGAGCAGCGTGGAGTAGAGCACGGTGAGCCGGAAGCGGATGGACCGGAAGATCCGAGGCCTGTGCATCAGGCTTCCCGCAACCGATAGCCGCGCCCCACCACGGTGTCGATCCAGCCCTCGCCGAGCTTGCGGCGCAGCGTGCCGACGGTCACCCGGACGGTCTGCGTGAACGGGTCGGCGTTGGCGTCCCACACGTGCTCGAGCAGTTCCTCGCTGGAGACGACGTGGCCGGGCCGCAGCATCAGGTACTGCAGCACCGCGAACTCCTTCGGCGTCAGCGCGAGCCGCTCGCCGTCGAGCAGGGCGAGGTGCCGCGCGGAGTCGAGGCGCAGCGGGCCGACCGAGACCACCGCGGAGGTGCCGGCGGTGTCGCGGCGCAGCAGCGCGCGGACCCGGGCGAGCAGCTCGGCCAGGGCGAACGGCTTCACCAGATAGTCGTCCGCGCCCTCGTCCAGGCCGCGCACCCGGTCGTCGAGGCTGCCGCGGGCGGTGAGCATCAGCACTCGCAGGTCGCCGTCGCCGGGCGTCACCACCTCGCCGTTGCGCAACGACCGGCACAGGGTGAAGCCGTCGCCGTCCGGCAGGTTGATGTCGAGTAGCATCAGGTCGTACTCGTTGACGGTCAGCCTGTCGAAGGCGGTGGCGGCGTCCGCCGCGACGTCCACCGCGTATCCGGTCCGGGACAGCCCGACCCGCAGGCCCTCGGCCAGGTCTTCCTCGTCTTCCACCACGAGCAGCCTCATCTTCCGACTATCCACGGCTGATGAGGTTGGTGGCCACCTGACGGGCCCGCTCGATGGGCACGGCGAACCCGATGCCGATGTTTCCGCCACCCTCGAGGGTCGCGATGGCCGTGTTGACCCCGATCACCTCCCCTCGGGCGTTGACCAGCGGTCCGCCCGAATTGCCAGGGTTGATGGCCGCGTCGGTCTGCACCGCGTTCTGCCGGATGGCGCCGCCGAGGCGTACCTCCCGGTCGAGCGCGCTGACGATGCCCGCCGTCACCGAGCCGGAGAGGCCGAGCGGCGAGCCCACCGCCAGCACCGGCTCGCCGACCCGGGTCCCGTTCGGGGCGGCGAGGTCGAGGGGACGCAGTGCGGCGGTCGGTTCGACGCGCAGCACGGCGATGTCGCTGCGCGGGTCGGTGCCGACCACCGTGGCGGTGAGCCGGCGGCCGTCGGAGCCGACGACCGAGAGCGAGC
>NZ_JBFAZH010000026.1:0-18933 GCF_040681735.1 Actinoplanes sp. NPDC051633
TTTTTACAAGAGGATTCTCAACAGGCTCAAGAAGATATCGACCGGTTCGCGGTGCTCTGCGAGATGGCCCGGCCGTTGGGGCTCACCGTCGACCTCGAGTTCCCGTCCTGGACCGAGACGCCGGACCTGCCGTCCGCGGTGCGGGTCCTGCGCGGCGCCGGCCAGCCGAACGCCGGCATCCTCGTCGACCTGTTGCACTTCGCCCGGTCCGGGTCGAGCGTGGCCGACCTGCGCGAGCTACCCGCCGAATGGTTCCACTTCGTGCACGTCTGCGACGCGCCACCCGCGGTGCCGGCCACCAACGAAGGGCTCATCCACACCGCCCGGTTCGAGCGCCTCTTCCCCGGCGAGGGAGGCATCGACGTGCACGGCATCCTCGCCGCTCTGCCGGCCGGGCTCCCCTACGCCCTCGAGATCCCGCGGGCGACGCTCGTCGCCCAGGTCGGCGGCAAGGAACACGCCCGGCGGGCCATCACGGCGACCCGCGAATACCTCCAACGGGAAAGGACACCCGCATGACCAGCATCGATCGCCGCCGGCTCCTCGCCGGCACGGCCGGGCTCGCGGTGACCGCGGCGCTGGCTCCGGCGGCACCGGCCGCCGCCGCGGAAGTCCGGTCGCTCGACGGCCGGCCGTTCCCCGCCTACGACTACTCGCGCGCCAACAGGCTGCCCCGCGAGATGACCGGCTACTGGACGAAGTCCTTCGACGGTCGCACCGCGAAGGTCTACATCTCCCCCGAGACGCCGATCCGCTCGTACTTCACGGTGATCGCGGTGCCCGACGGCGTGGACACCGCGAGTTTCCTCCGTATCTCGGGATGGCTCGAGGTGGCCGACCGGCGGCAGGAGGGCCTGTTCGTGCTCGAGCCCGGGCCGGGCGGCTGGGGCTCCTTCTCCGAGGAGGCCGGCTACGTCGAGGCGGCCATGTCGTTCTTCCAGAACAACCGCTACTTCTCCATCTTCGGGCTGCACTACCTCGTCGGGTACGCCCGCGGCGGACCCGCGCTGGAAGCCTGGGCGGTCGCGCACCCGCTGCGGGTCATCGCCCAGGCGTACGTGGACTCGACCGGCCTGAGCGCCGCCTACCTCGACTCGTACGCCTCCCGCGAGTTCGGTGGCCAGACCGACGGCTACACCCCGGTCGAGTTCCCGCCCGACTTCGACCTGATCCGGTACGACGAGACGGTGCTGCCCACCTGGTACCTGCACCCCGACCGGCGGGCAGCCGAGAGCATCGCCTACTGGAAGCGCGCCAACGACACCGTCGCCTCCGGAACTCATGACGCCTTCGGCACGACGTACCGGCAGAAGCGCGGCTCGGACCGGTGGATGACCTCGCATGCCGGACCCATCTCGCGGGTGGCGGTGCAACCGCGGCCCGCCGACCCGCGCAGCCGGCGCACCGCCCACCGCATCGTCGAGTTCCTGACCGCCTATACGCGCTACGAGAACTTCTTCGCCTACGGCAACCAGCTCCTCGAACGTGCCGACTACCGCCGGCTCGGCATCGAGGTGCGCACGATGACGGTGGCAGGCTTCGTCCGGGAATACCTGGTGTACGCGCCACGATCGGCGCGTCGCCGGGCGCCGGTGGTCTTCGTCTGGCCCGGCAACAGCCAGACCGACAAGGTCTTCGTGGATGCCACCGGATGGTGGAAGGTGGCCGAGCGCGAGGGATTTGTGCTGGTCGTCGTCTGCGAGCAGTACAGCAACACCTCGGTGTCGGTCAGTCACCGCGAATCGAACCAGTTCTTCCGGCAGCTGCGCGACACGATCACCGCCGAGTACGACGTCGACCCCACCCGGTTCTACAGCACCGGGCAGTCCGCCGGCAGCTCCGTCACCCAGAACTTCGCCATCGCCTTCCCGGAGTACTTCGCCGCGGTCGCCTCCACCTCCTTCACCGCCGCGCCCGACGCCTCGGGAAACGTCACCATTGACGGCGTCACGTATCCGGCCAGTGGCTCGCTCATCCCGAACTACCAGATCTACGGCTACGGCGACCTCGCGTTCCTGGAGGGCACGCTGTGGGACGACACCCACAACCTGCTCGACGACTGGGCCGCATACCATCTCCGCGTCGACGGGCTCACTCTGTCCGAGGTGGACAGCGTGACCGGGCGCCGCAGTGGCTACCGCGACCGCTTCCGGACCTGGACGTGGCGGCGACGCGGCGTTCCCGTGCTCAAGCTGACGAAGAATCTCTATCGGTCGCACAACACCATGGCCGAGGAGTCACCGCTGCTGTGGAACTTCCTCAAGCACTACAGCCGCGAGATCGCACCCGACGGCACCGTCACCCGGTATTACAGTCCGTCGGCCTTCCGCCGGATGGGCGACCGACAGCGTCTGTGAGCAACGGCACCGGGTCCGGCGAGACATGTGTTGCCGCCTCGCCGGACCCGGTGCCCCCTCTCTACTTGACGACCCGCACCGTCGCCGTCGACGTGAGCTGCTCCTGGTTTCCGTTGTGCTGGAAGTTCGCCACGACCGTCAGCGGCACCGCGTCACCTTCCGGCACGTTGTTGTCGAGGTCGGCCTTGTCGAACACCACGATCAGCGTGCGGCCGATCGCGTGCGCGTGTCTGGCCGCCACGGGTGTCCGCGACAGTGGCGTCCGCAGCACGACGTCGCCGTCGCCATCGAGCCGGTAGCCGGCCGGAAGACGCAGCGTCGCGGTGACGACGCCGCGCACTCCGGTGAACGTCCCGGTCCGCGAGCCGAGGTCGATGGTCGCGGGCAGGAATCGCAACGCACCCGGCAGGTCCCGGGGTGACGGGTACACCTCGATCTTGCCGGCCGGCCGCGGGTCGGTGCAGTCGTTGAAGTAGTACTCACCGGCGCGGTCGAACGTGAACTCGAAGCGCTCCCCAGGATTCAGGCGAGGGTTGAAGAGCCCTTCGAAGTACTGGGTCGCGCAGTGCGGCAGTCGGTTGGGGAAGTTCGGGAAGGTCTCCGCTCCCGGGTTCAGGAAGGTCACGGTGGCCCCGACCGGAACCCTGAGGTGTGTCGGGGCCATACCGCGCTGTGCGGTGCTGTCCCGCGCCGCGGCGGTGTCGGTCGTGCGGTCCTGACGGCCCAGGTACACGGTGTTGCTCACCGTCGCTCCGTCGACCGGATCGCCCTGAACGGGACGGCGGATCGCCAGCGGAGCGGTGTCCGGCCCTTCCTGGCTACCCGACTCCGTCCGGTAGGTGCCGCCGAGCTTGAACGCCCACAGCGAGTCACCCTGGGTCACCGAGGCGCCGTACGGGTTGGTGGAGCCGGCGGCCAGGACGGCGACGTACTGTTCGCCGTTGACCATGTAGGTGATCGGGGCGCCGGCGATGCCCGAGCCGGTCTGGAACTTCCACAGGACGTCGCCGGAGCGGGCGTCCATCGCCAGCAGGCGGCCGTCGATCTGACCGGCGAACAACAGGTCGGTCGCGGTCGTCATCGGGCCCTGGCCGTGCGACATGTCGGTGCCCAGGTGGTTGCTCCACCGCACCTTCCCGGTCGAGGCGTCGTAGGCGAGGATGCCGCCGGTCTGGTACTGACCGATCGCCCGCTGGCCGTTGGCCGCGGCCCCGTTCCAGTGCGCCACCAGGTTGGTGCCGTACGGGTAGTAGACCAGGTTCGTGCTCTGACTGTAGGAGTCGTTCGACCAGTCGGCGCCGCCGTTCTGACTCGTGGTCGACAGGATGGGGAGGTCCCACTGCGGGTCGTACAGGCAGCCGCGGCGGTGGTCCGTGGGATTGCCTACCGGGTACGTCAGGAACGGCTGGTCCGCCGCGATGTAGCTGTCCGGGTTGAAGACCAGGTTGCCGTCCGCGTCGGGTTGGTAGCCGTTGTAGTTCGGGACGGCGCGCCACGGGTCACCCGGGATGTTGCGCGGGTCGAGCTTCTGCCAGACGACGCATTCGGGCAGCAGGCGCTCCTTCGGGAAAGGCTGCGTCGCGGCGTTGTTCTGTCGCGAATCCTGGATCATCGGCTTGTCGGCCACCGGCAGTACGGGCTTGCCGTTGGTCCGGTCCAGTACGAACTGGTGCCCCGACTTGCTGCCGTAGAACACCACCTTGCGCTTCTGGCCGTTGACCCTGATGTCGGCCAGGGTCGGCGGGTGGACGTTGTCCATGTCCCACACGTCGTGCCGGATCGACTGGTAGTGCCACTTGTATGCACCGGTCTTCATGTCGACCGCGACCATGGTGTCGGAGAACAGGTTGTCGCCCGGACGCTGAGAGCCGTCCTGCGAGCTGCGGCAGCTGCGCGGGTTGCCGAAGGTCATGTAGTAGAAGCCGAGCTCGGGGTCGACCGCGCCGTGCATCCACGGCGTCGCACCGCCTTCGAGGTTGCACTGGGTGCCGTCGGGCAGCACGGGGCCCCAGGTGGCGCCGGCATCGACCGATCTGCCGTTGACGTCGGTGAAGATGGTTCCGCGATCCGGTCCGCCGAAGAAGTGCCACAGGTAGGCGCCGTCGCTGGCGCGCACCGCCACGACCGCGGCGCGGTCGCCGTTGGCGGCGTGGACGTAGACCACGCCGTCGTTGTAGACCGTCGCGACCCGGTCGATGCTGCCCAGGTCGACGCCGGCCTGGACGGCCGGCTGCACGACCCAGACCTGGTCACCGGTGTCCTTGTCCAGGGCGACGATGCGATCGCCGTCGGCCAGCGTGTAGACCTTTCCCTCGCCGATGGAGACTCCGCGCCGGGTGTCCGCCGTGTCGAAGTCCTCCGGCGCCCACTTCCACTTGGGCCGGCCGGTCGCGCCGTCGACGGCGATGACTTCGCCGCCGGGTGTGTCGAGGTAGATGACACCGTCGGACACGATGGGGGTGGTCTGCTGGCCGACGTCGTCGCTGGCCGGCGGGACCGCCGAGACATGCGTGCGCCAGGCCGGGCCCAGCCTGTCGAGGTTCCGCTTCGTGATCTGCGTGAGCCCCGAGTAGTGCTGGTTGGCGAGGTTGCCACCGACGGTCGGCATGTCCGGCCCGGTCGGCTCAAGGCCCGGCGGATCGGTCCGATCGACGCCCGTGCTGGGACTCTGGGCGAACGCCGTCGACGGCCCGACAGCGACGGCGACGGCGAGCAGGACCGGCATGAGAGTTCGTGGTTTCATCGATCGCCTTCCGCTATGGCTACTTGCGTTTGGCCGGCGTGCAGAACGGCTCGAGGCCCATGGCGGACTTGATGCCGTGCTCGAGATGCGCTTGGAACTGGGCCGCACCAGGGAAGTCGGAGTTCTCCTGGAAGGCAGCCGCATCGTGACCGAGGGTCGTGACCCAGGATCGGCCGCCGTCGTAGTACTGGCACCAGGTGACCGGATGGAAGTCACCGTGTCCGGGGTGCGATCCTTCCCCGCCCGCGCCGCCGGCCAGCGTCCGCTCGTCGACGGTGGCGAGGAAGTTCACATTGGTCGGGAACGGGACGAGGTTGTACCACTCGTCGGAGAACCTCCAGCGCCGCGGAAGGTGTCTGGTCGACACGTCGCGGTCGTTGACAACGACGACGTCGCCGGGCTGGTTCCGTCCGTGGTTGTAGTAGTTCGCGTTGCCGAGCAGCCCTTCGTACCACTGCCAGCCGTACTCCGTGCCGAAGGCGTTGTGGACGCCGACGAAACCGCCACCGCCCTCGATGTACTTCTTGAGCGACTCCCGCGCCCAGTCCAGGCGGGTGCCACCCTCCGCCCCCCGGGCGTGGTTCCACAGGGTGTCCCGGGTGGGACTCATGAAGATCACGGCCTTGTAGCTCGCCGACAGCCGTTCGATCGCCTGAACGTCCTCGGTGACGTGGACCTCGATGCCGTCGGCCTCGAGCATCCGGACCAGCCCGTGCTGCGCCACATTGGAGCTGTTCAAGGGCCGTGGCCAGACCGCCGGGTCGGTGTGGTCGTGGGTGATCACGTAGGGGCGGGGAAGGGCGAGATCTTTGACGGCCGCGTTGTCGGGATCGAAGGTCTGTCCGAGATTCGCGTGCCGCGGTCCCGCCGTGCGGGAGTACACCAGCACCTTGTTGTCGCGCTGAGTTCCCCAGTCGCTGTAGCACGCCGGGTCCACGCCGCGGCACACGCCGTACACCGGATCGATACCGGCCGGCCTTCTGTCCTGTCCGTTCGCTGAACCCTTGATCGCCAAAGCCGACGCCGGTGCGAGGACCGCGAGCACCGCGATGGGCACCACCGTCTTGAGCCAATTGTTGTTCATGCCGGGAACTCCCGTCTGGAGCTGAATTCCAGCCGCATCAGATGCGGTGCCTCTTACCGGTGACGCACATCGACGGATCCACCGTGGTATCGGCGCCGTGCGCATACACCGATTCACGTCGCGTTCGCTGATTGAGCGGACGGCTGATGGCCATAGCACTCCTCAGGCGGGCACACCACGTCGCCGGACGCCGAAATTGGGAGGTCCGCCTAGTGGACTTATTGAACCGCTAGACAGACCATAGTCGCGGGTGGGTCGTCTCACAAGATGCTGCAGAAGCGTCTCCGCCTATCGACCGGCGTTGTTGCCCCTGGATCGGCGGCAAGCTGTCGTCGGAGACGTAAACCCCGCCCTCAGCGGCACCTGGTTCCCTGAAGAGGCGCCCGAATCGCTCGATACGCCAAGCAGCCGGAACGTACTGGTGAAGGAAGAAACTGCCAGCGGGTTCAGCCCGCGTAGACGCGCATGACGCCGCCGGGTCGGAAGCCCAGGCGACGATAGAGATTTACCGCCGGCGCTTCTGCGCCGAGCACGGCGGTGCCGTAGCCGGCCGTCCTCGCGGCAGCCAGCGCGTGCAGCGTGACGGCCGTGCCCAGGCCTACACCCCGCCAGGCGGGCGGAGTCGCCACGAAGTAGAGACCGGCCACGCCGGCACCAAGAAAGACGGTGGCCGAGGCGACGGGCTCGCCGCCACGGCGGGCGACGTAGTGGCGCAGCGGGGCGCGGTCGTGCAGACCCAGGGACGCCAGCACATCACACCAGGCCCGCTCCATCTCCGGCGGGTGGGCGTGGCCGCCGGCGTACGCCACCGCCCAGGCGCGCAGGTCATCGGCCGAGCGAACCCGCGTGACCGCAACGCCGTCAGGCGCTGGGAGATCAGGCGACCGCGACTCCAGCGACGCGGACATCAGCGGCAACTCGTCGACCAGCCGCAGCCCCATCTCCACAAGCATCGCATCCGCGCCCGGGGTCGCGGACGGACCGACCCACCACGGCCCGTCTCCCAGCCCCACGGCCGCGACCGCCGCCCGCAGCGTCGCCATGTCGGCGCAGCCCAGCCGGTACGTGCTGCGCAGCAGCGGCACCGGCAATGCGCTACCCAGCCGCGACAGCGCGGCCGTCACGGATCGTTCGACCGCCGAGGCGGTGCCCAGGTGGTCCAGCAACGCGTACGGGTTGGCATCGATGCGGCAAGGATAGCCGCGATGAAGATCGACGGTTAAGGGTTCCTAGCCGGAGCTGTCACGCATCAAGTGACCTTGGAGGAGGCCGTCAACCAGAGATGGGGCTCGGGCCAACGGCCGCGTTCCGTCAGCGGCTTTGCCCAGCGACAGACTAAGGGTCGGCCACCAGACCCGGTCGCCGAGGGCTCCGATCATCTCGGCCACTGACAGCTGGTTGCGCACGTCGCAGCGGTGCTACACCTGTCCGATCATCTCGCCGAGGGTCCTCGCACCGCCGCCGACCTTGCTACGGTTACCGGCTGCGATCCGCGCTCCCTGCACCGGCTGCTGCGCGCCCTCGCCACGGCCGGCGTATGAACCGAAGTACCCGGGGGCTTCCCCTGCACCCCGCTCGGCGACGAACTCCGCACCGGCGCCGACGGACCAGGCGACTAGGCCGAATTTGCGGGCGCCTCGTCGATGTGGCGCGCGCATGCGCGGCGAGTCGGCTGACGACCTCGCGGAACTGGAGCGGATCAAAGTGCGGGCGTTGCGGGTCCGCGCCCTTCTCGATCGGCGCCGCCGGCGCGAGGAGGAGCTGTCCCCCTGTACGACACGGCCGGTCCGGTCGGGTTCGGGGCCATCTCACCCGGTTGTATCAGGCTGCCAGTTGCTTCTCGATGGTTTGGGCGTCGAGGAGGTACCACATGCGCTCGAAGCGGCCGTCGCGGAAGTGGTAGAAGGCGTACTCGGTGAAGGTGACGTCACGACCGGTGGGCTGTAGGCCGAGCCACTCCTTCACGGGGGTGCCGGTGTCGGTCAGCCGTGCCGCCACCCGGTCGCCCTCGATGATCAGGTCGTCGAGGCGCCAGACGAAGTTCTGCACCGAGTCCAGGGCCTGCTGCATCGCGGCGACGTAGTCGTCGCGGGAGACGGTCTCGCCATTGAAGATGATGGTGTCGTGGGCGAACTCGGCCATGCGGTGCAACTCGCGGGCGTTGGCTGCCTCGATGTAGTCGAGATAGATCCTGCGCAGGTCAGTGGTACTCATCGGAGCTTCCTTTCCGGAGACCGCAGGACGGCGACGCGGCGGGCGTGCATGCGTCGACCATGTCATAAGGGTTTCGCCTGGGCCTGCTGCACGGATGGATGACATCTGAGATGGCTTGGCGTACAGCGGCAGATTCAACCCACACTTAGCCTTCTTCCGTCTGAGGCCGCCCGCGGAGCGCATGGGCACTCTTCTGCGCGTCGATGCCGCGCACCATGCTGAACCTGTTGCACTCCTGGCGCTACAACTCTGGTCGTGTCGTGGGCGACGCGCGCTTTCCCCTTAAGGCCGTCGCCCGTCATCGTCGCGGTTCGCGTGTCCGCCCGTAAGTGCCCGAGCGTCCAGCGGAGCGAACGGGTCGAGGGAGAACAGTGCCTCTACCGGCAGGTCGAAGTACCGAGCCAGCCGCAGTGCCAGTTCGAGGCTCGGGGTGTAGTCGCCCCGTTCGATGTAGCCGATGGTCTGAAGGTGCACGCCGACCGCGTCGGCTAGCTGTTGCCGGGTGAGGTTGCGTTCGGTCCGTACCAGGCGCAGCCGCGTGTAGAACGCCGGTTGTTCCTTACTCATCGCCGGCGGGGTTCTCTGGCATCCGCCATGCGAGCACCATCGACGGCACGCCGTAGAGCAGCCCGAGGACGGTAACCACGAGGCCCATCATCAGCGCCTCGTCGGCCAGGGTGGCGACTGCCACCACGAGTCCGCCGACGAGCCCGAGGCTTGCCCCGGTCGCGTACGGCTCGCGGAACAGGGATCGGCGCAGGTGTACCTGCCGCTCGTCGAGGGACCTGAGTGGCCGGTCCAGCAGCCCCTGTGTGGCAATCCCGAGTAGCAGGGATCCGATGGCGTACGGGATCAGCAGGAGCAGGACCACCCAGAGTTGGCCGGTGAGCCAACCCATGACGGGAAGCGCCGCCAGCACTACGAGGTACAGGCCGACCAGTCGTTGCCGTCCGGCGCGCGACCGGAACGGCGCCGTTATCCGGCTGTCGTGCAACCTCCGGCACGCCCGTGTCCACCAGGCACTCTGGTGGGCGATTCGCTCGGTCGCCATCGTACGCCTCCTTATAGGTTGTGTATAAAATTTACTACAATCTGGCGTAGGTGTCAACCTAGCCTGATGCGATGTCGGGACGGGCCGGTACGTGTCGGCGGAGCACCATCGTCCGCGAGATCGGAGGCCGCCGGTTCGAAAAGATCGCCTTCTGTTCCGAGAGGTCTTCGCCGGTCGTTGATCCTCGGACGTGTTCAAGTCTCCGGCGGAGGGTGCTCAGACTCTTGATCGACGGGATGCCCCACCCAACACGACGACGCCAGGACCGGCTGTCTGAGCAAGCCAAGTTTTGCCGAGTCGAGCGCATCCGATCGTGCCGACCTCAGTGCGCTGACCACCTCTGTCAGTCGTAGTACTGAACCAGGCAGAACTCGTGGCTTTCCGGATCCGCCATGACGACGACCACACCTTCGTCGTAGTCGTGGCGTTCACTCGTGGCCCGGCCGCCCAGCTTGATGACTTCCGCAATGGACGTCTCGATGTCGTCGACGGTTATGTCAAGGTGGATCCGCACCTTGCCGGCTGCCGGCTCGGACACCGGCTGGAACACCAGTCGCGGCTGGGGGTCACTGCGTTCGCCGAGGTAGACCCAACCCTGTTGCGATGGTCCGTGCTCGCGACCGAGCAGGGTACTCCAGAATCGAGCCACCCGTTCGGGGTCGAGGCAGTCGATTGTCACGCCGGACCATACATTCGCCATGAGCTCGATCCTGACAGGTCGCCGAACACAGGTCCGTGCGCCCTGATCTGGCGAGAGGGCATGCCCGGTGGCGTGTGTACCTGGCGCCGTTCGGCCCGCGACGGCCGGCCCGGTCTCCGAGGGGCCCGGGCAGATTCCCGGCGCCGAGTTCGAACGCGCGGGAGCAACGCCACTCACCATCTTGCTGGACGTCGATCCTGGGCTGAAGAACAGCTGGCTTCGGGGGAGGGCGCGTCTCACACCGAATACCCCGCGTCGGCCAGGACGTTGCGACCGACCGCCATGCAGCGGGCTCGCCTTTCCGGCATGGTTGTCCAGTAGTACCAAATCATGAGCGTGATGGAGAGCGCCCAAGCCCGGGCGCGCAGCCACGTCGCGTCGTCGACGCCGACTTGCCTTCGAAAGAGCTCCCTGGCGGAGGGGTCGAGCACCTCCCAAGCCACAACGAGGTCAACGGTGGGGTCGCCGACCGACAAGCCCCCGAAATCCAGGACGGCGGTCAGGGCTCCGTCACGTACCAAGAGGTTCTCGGCTGCCAGATCGCCGTGGTACCAGCGCGGCGTCGTACGGTCTGCTACTCCGGATAGCTTCATGGATTCGGCCCAGATCTGCTCCGCGGCGTCAAGGTCGAGGTCGAAGTCCTTCAAGGCCCGGCATCGCTCGATGTTCTCTCGCGTCGCCTCATCCATCGTCGCGAGCGGCTCGCCTCGGTACGACTGCAGGTGTGGGTCATTGACCGCCCTCGTGGGTACCTCCGCCTGCCGCAGGGCGTCCAGGACCTTCGCCAGATCGTTGGCCAGGATGTCGCGCTGTGGGTCGATGGATGTGTCCGGGTCGACCACCGCAGGGTGCGTACCTTCGATCCACCTGACCACCGACCAGCGCTCCGGGTAGGCGTGGTCGGGTTCGAACACGGCAACCACCTCAGGCACGGCAACGGGCAACAGCGGCCCCAGCACCGGCAGCCACGTGGCCTCCTTCGAGATGCTCGCCGATCCACCGGGCTGGCGCGGCAGCCGCACCAAGAGTTCGTCACCGAGACGGAACAACGCGTTCGTCGAGCCGCTGGAAGCCAACCGGCGCACCGGCGCGTCCGCGTGAGAAGGCAACGCCCGACGCACCAACCCCTGGACCAGTTCCGCATCGATCGGAATCTCGTCGGAGTGCAGAGCTGGAGCCACACCTGAACTCAATCCCACCGCGTGGTCTCACTGCAATCCACTTTCAGAAGCATCATGTTGCCGCCGCCGTGTCGCACTGCTGGCGGTCAAGAGGTGAACGCGCTCATGGAGCGGAGCAAGGATGCCAAGCGGGAGGTCGCGTTCGTGCGGCCATCGGCGACCAGGGCCAGCACCTCCCGCTCCCGTCCGGTGAGAACACTCAGACGTGCCGGATCGACCGATCGGTCCACGGGAGGGTCGGGGCGGGGCGCGATGAGCGGCCGCAGCGCCTTGGTCAGCGCGTCGGTGGCGGTGGAGCCGAGGAGCACACGGGACAGCCTCGCCGACGTTTCCAGGAGACGCGGCGTCAGCAACCACCACAGGGCCAGGCCGGCCAGGCCGGCCAATGCCCAGGCCGGGCGGTACGGCAGCGGCAGGCCGAAGCAGGCGCCGGATCCGACGAACAGAGCGACCACCACAACGGGCGGACAGATGCCGAGCGTGCCGTTGACCGCGAGCCAGACCGCGTCGTGCCACGTCATGGGCTGGCGGACCAGCGCCAGTGACTGTCGCCACCCGGTTACCTCGGGCCGCGGCGGATACGGGCTGGGCAGCCGGTCGTCGGGGTGCCGCGTCAGCAGTAGTCGCCGCAGGCCCGCGACGGCGAAGGTCGTGGCGCCGTAGCCGACACGCTCGCCGTCGTCGAGAGTGCTCCCGACGAGCCACCGGGAGGCCTGGGCATAGTCACGGATGAGCCGGACCGCACCGACAATCACTGGTGCGCCGACCGGCGGCACCACCAGCAGGGCCAGCCCGACCAGCAGCAGGGCCAGCAGTCCGAGGCCGCCGATCGCCAGGCCCACCATGACGAACGCCCAGCCGAGCAGGCGCAGCCGACTCGCCACCGAGACGACGGCCACGCTGATCGCCCGGAACCGGTGAGCCGGTTCCCCGACGCCTGGGCCGAGCATGCCCAGATTCTGGCACATTCAGCGCATCTCCAGGGTGGGGGAAACCCCACCATTGGGCTCGGGTGGGGTTGGCACCCGCGACGATCGGCCTCCTCATGGCCACGCTGACCGCTGTGAATACGTCGATGAAACAACTGCTGGCGCTGACCGTCCTCGTGTTCGGGGCGATGGGCGGGCCGCCCGTGCCCGCGGTCGCGAGTCCCACCGACGACCTGGTCACGACCGAGGTCTCCTTCACCGGAAGCGGCGGCGTGATCCTGCACGGGTCGGTGGTCGCCCCGGTGGTTCGGAACGAGCCATTGCCCGCGATGGTGCTCGTACATGGCGGAGGCGCCGGTCCCCGCGCCTGGCTCCGCCAGGAGGCCGAGACGTTCGCTCGGGCCGGGATGGTGACGCTCATCTACGACAAGCGGACGGACGGGTACTCCCTCGTCGAGCGTTCGTTCAGCCAGCTCGCCCAGGATGCCCTGGCCGCGCATGAAGTCCTGCGGGGTCAGGCCGGAGTGGATCCGGCCCGGGTGGGGCTGTGGGGCGTCAGCGAGGGCGGCTGGGTTGCGCCGCTGGCCGCCACCCGGTCCGAGCGGGTCGCGTTCGTCGTGACAGTCGGAGCCAGCGGGGTTGCGCCGGCCCGGCAGGAGGCCTGGGCGAAGGCCAACCGGCTCCGCGCGGCGGGCGTGGCCGGTTCGATGCTGCGGGCGTACCCGGTCACCGCGGTCGCGCTCCTGACCGGCGCCGGACTGTTCCCCGAGTCGGAGTACGACCCGATTCCGCCCCTGACCCGGCTCCGCCAGCCCATCCTGGCGATCTGGGGCGCCCATGACGAGCTGAGCCCACCCGCCGAAAGCATGGCGATCTTCGACCAGGCCCTCATCCAGGCCCGGAATGCGCGGTTTTCGCTGCGCGTCCTGCCCGACGGCGACCACGCGGGCTATCTCGCTACCGACGGCGGCTTCGCGGTCCAGAACTGGATCACACCCGAAGGTCAGTTTGCGACCGGCTACGTTGGACTGATCCAGTCCTGGGTACGCGGCCTGGCCGATCCGGCGGCGAGCGTCGACCGCGACGCCCGCCCGGAGCAGGCGACGACCAGTGCGGCCCTGCCCTCACACTGGTACGCGCATCTGGGCGTCTTCCTGCTGCTGTTCGCGGGCTTCGCGACGTACCTGCTGCTGGGGATCGGCCGCCGCCGTCCGGTCGTGGGGCCGGCTCGCTGGTTGGCGGTCGGGGGTGCGGTCGTGGTGTCCGGGCTGTTCGCCTACGTCGCCGCCCTGCTGATGTCCTCGGAGCAGGCGGCCGGCCCCGTCGTACTCGGCCGTCCGGTCGTCTGGCTGGTGCTGCAGTTGATGGCCGTGCTCGTTGTCGGAGCGGGGATCGCCACAGCGGTGGTCTGGTGGCGGGTCCGCGCCGAGATCGGTGGTCTGGCTCGGGTCCGGCTGGGCCTGCTGGGCGGTACCGCGGCGGCATTCGTACCGTGGGCCCTGGGCTGGGGGCTGCTGCTGCCCTGACTATCGCATTCAGCAATCGGCGCACTAGCCACGGGTCATCCGCCGATGCTTGGATGGATCACTTCGTTGGGTGCGGCGCACGGGGCGGTGACGATGCGGTACGAGACGCTGGCCGAGGCGTATCGGGATCTGGAGCAGGCGACCGGCCGCCTGGCGATGATCGACCGCATCGCCGAGCTGATCGCTCACACACCGGCCGAGTTGCTGCCGGCGATAGCGTTGCTGTGCCAGGGAAAGATCGCGCCGGACTTCGCCGGGGTGGACATCGGCCTGGCCGAGCGGCTGGCCGCCCGCGCGGTCGGGGCCGCCGCCGGCGTGACGCAGGAACAAGCTCTGGTCGGGGCGCGCGAGACCGGTGACCTCGGCCTGGCGGCCGAGCGGCTGCTGCAGGAGCGCGGCACCGAGCGTACCGATGGCCTGCAGGTCCCGATTGTGTTCGACACGCTGCACGAGATCGCCGCCGCGGCGGGGGCCGGGTCGCAGGGGCGCAAGCTGGAGCTGTTGGCCGGGCTGTTGGGCCAGGCGACGCCGCTGGAAGCGCGCTACATCGTGCGTACGGTGACCGGGAACCTGCGGCTGGGCATCGGCACCGCCACCATCCTGGACGGGCTGGCGCAGGTGTACGCCGGTGGCCGCAAGGCCCGCCCGGTGTTGGAGCGGGCGTTCAACATCTGTTCGGATCTGGGGCTGGTCGCGGCCACGGTCGCCCAGGGCGGGCCAGAGGCGGTGCAGCAGATCCGGGTCCGCGCCGGCAACCCGGTCCGGCCGATGCTCGCGCAACGGCTGTCCTCCCCGGCGGAGGTGCTCGCCAAGCTGGGCGGCAGCTGCGCGGCAGAGTACAAGTACGACGGCATCCGGGTACAGGCCCACCGCACCGCCGACGGCCGGCTGGAGCTGTACACCCGCGGCCTGGAACGGATGGCCTGGCAGTTCCCCGACCTCGTCCGGATGCTCGATGCCGCCCTGCGCCCGACCGAGGTGATCCTCGAGGGCGAGGTGGTCGCGTTCGATCCCGCCTCCGGCGATCTGCGCCCGTTCCAGGAGGTGATGTACCGCCGCCGCACCCACGGCATCACCGAGGCCGCGGCCCAGGTGCCGGTGAGCCTGTTCTGCTTCGACCTGCTGTACGCCGACGGCGAGGACCTCACCCACCTCGGCTACCTGCAACGGCGGGAACGGCTGGCGGCGGCAGTCATCCCTTCGGGACCGCTGCGGCTGGCCACCGCGGAACAGGTCACCGACGTCGCCCGGCTGGACGCCGTGTTCGAGCAGGCGGTGGCCGACGGCTGCGAGGGGCTGGTGTGCAAGTCGATCGCCCCGGCCGCCGGCTATCAGGCCGGCGCGCGCGGCTGGACCTGGGTCAAACTCAAGCGCGACTACCGTACCGAGCTGACCGACACCCTCGACCTGGTCGTGGTCGGCGCGCTGTACGGGCGCGGCCGCCGGGCCGGGATGTACGGTGCGCTGCTGCTGGCCGCCTACGACCCGGACAACGACGTGTTCCAGGCAGTCTCCAAATGCGGCACCGGGTTCAGCGACGCAGACCTGGCCGGGCTACCCGAACGGCTGGCGCCGCTGATCCGCGACGAACGCCCCGCCCGCGTCGACTCCCGCCGCGACGCCGACGTGTGGTTCGAACCCGGTCTGGTCATCGAGGTCGTCGCCGCCGAACTGACCCCCTCCCCCAACTACACCGCCGCCCGCGGCAAGCTGCCCGACGACGCCGGGCTCGCACTGCGCTTCCCGCGCTTCACCGGCCGCTGGCGCGACGACAAGACACCCCAGGACGCCACCACGGCTGACGAACTCCTGCAGCTCTACCAGGCCGCGCGCCGCCGTACCACCGACAACTGACGCGGCAGGTAGCGGGGCACGGTCGCCCGGTATCGCCGGAACTCTTCTCCGAAGGCGTCCTCAAGCGTCCGCTCCTCGCCGCGGACGTCGCGGTGCACCAACGCGGCGGCAACCGGCACCGCCGCGATCATCCACCGGGAACCGCGCACGAGTCCCGTGCCGAGCTGAAGCAACGCCCAGCCGAGGTACATCGGATTGCGGCTGGTCGCGTACGGCCCGCTGGTCACCAACAGCACGGGGTTGGTGAGCTTCACCGGTATCGCGGCCGTCCATGACCGCCCGATCAGGCGGACGCCGGTGACCGCGAGTGACCAGCCGATGAGGCGCTGGACGTACCGGGGACCGGTCGGCGCCGACGGCCATCTGTGATCCAGCCACACGGCGGCAGCGATCCCCAGCAGGTAGGGCACGGGCAAGGGCACGTTGCTCAACCCGCCCCACTGGGTCGCCCCGCGCGGTGGGGCGCCGCCGGGCCCGCTCAGGCCCATGGACCTGCGCCGGGCGTGGTGACGGCGCCGACGTCGACCGGCGCCGCCGGCGGGCGGCGCAGGCTGCGGAGCAGGACGGGAACCGCGGTGGAGGGCCGGAACATGCGGATCGGAGGATCCTGCAGGGAGACGACCCGGAGCAGCCGCTCGGCGATGACCGGGTCGTGCTCGGCGGCGGCCTGCACGCGTGCCACGTAGGCGTTGAGCACCCGGCCCGGCAACGGCCGCGGTCCCGGCACCGAAGGCAGGGCCAGATCTCCGCTCACCGCCAGCTGCCAGGCCACGCCGGCCGGCTTCGCGGCGGCCCGGAGGAACCGCCGCGCCAGGCCGCGGTCACCGCCGGCCAGCGTTTCCCGCAGGGCTGCCGCCTGCACTGCGGCGACCGACATGCCCAGCGCGTACGCCGGGTTCGTGGTGCAGGCCGCGTCGCCGATGACCAGCAACCCGGCCGGGAAACGACGCAGCCGGTCGTAGCGACGCCGGACGTTCGCCGGGAACCGGTGGCCGACGATGTCGTCGAGCGGCTCAGCGTCGCGGACCACCGCGAAGACGTCGGGCGGGGCGACGGCCTCGATGAAGGCGGCGAAGCCCTCCGGATCAGTGGGCGGGTGATGCCCGTCGTACCCGAACGCGGTTAGAATCCACCGGTCGTCCTCCTGGGCGAACATCACCAGACCGGTCGGCCGGCCCGGCTCGGCGCCGATCCCGATGACCTTCGCGCCTCCCAGCGCACCGGGACGCCGGCGGAGGTGCCGGGTGGCGTACTTCAACTGGATGGTGAGCTTCTCCTCGGGCGGCCGGTCGTATCCGATCGCCGCCAGCCAGTTCGGGGTCCGGCTGCCACGGCCGGTCGCATCGATGACCAGGTCGGCGTCGATGAACTCCTCGGCGTGGCCGCCGGCGCGTACGACCCGCACCCCGGTGACGCGGCCCCCGGCCGGATCGGTGCCGAGGCCGACGACTTCGCACCGATCCACGATCGCCACCGTGGGCAGCGCACGCGCCCGGGCCCGGACGCAACCTTCGAGGTAGGGCCGGCTGGCCTGGCAGATGAATGGCCCGGCCGGGCGGCCCCGGAGGTTGAGCGGACGCCCGACCGGCGCGAAACGGAACTCCGCGAGGTCGCGGACGACCGGCACTCCCCCGGCCGCCAGTTCGTCAAGGAGGCCCGGGAAGAGCTCGTCGAGGATCTCGGTCCCACGTGGCACCAGCAGGTGTGCGTGCCGGCCCTGCGGGACACCCCGCCGATCCCCGGCCGTATCCGGCAGCGGGTCGCGCTCCAGGATCGTGACCCGGCCGTACCCGTCGGACAGCACCCGGGCGGCAAGCAGCCCGGCCATGCCTGCCCCGAGGACCACAGCGTGCTCTCCGATCCGTCGCATGCCGTCCTCCCCACCCCGGGCCGCCCGCGTCCGGACCGGACCCGGCACATCATCGGCTGACCTCGCGCGTCCTGACATGCCGCCGACGCTAGGCGGGGCAACGGCACCGCGGCTTCGGCAGAACTGCCCAACCCGGGCGCCGCGGCACTGCGTGCTTCTACGTAGCGGGTGAGTGAATCCCATGCTCGAAGGCGTAGGCCGCGGCCGCGGTGCGCGAGCCCACCCCGAGCTTCGACAGGATGTTGCTGACGTGCCGCTCGACCGTCCGGTCGCTGAGGAACAGGTCAGCTGCGATGGCATGGTTGGTCTTGCCGGCGGCGACCAGGCGTAACACCTCGAGCTCGCGGGCGCTGAGCCCGGCGGTGTCGGGAGCGTGGTGGGCATGCAGCAAACCTTCGGCGCGGGTGGCGTCCGGGACCGCGCCCAGCCGGATGAAGACCTGGTGTGCGGCGTCGAGCTCCATCGCCGCCGTGTCCTCGTCGTGCAGGGCGCGGCAGGCCAGCCCGACCAGCAACCGCGCCCGCGCGGCCTCGTACGGCATGTCCAGGTCCCGCCATAGCCGCCACGCCTGCCGGAGGGCCGGCAGGGCGGCCTCCGGGCCGCCGTCGGCGAGGTGGACCGCTCCGCGTGTGTACGCCGACCACGCGCGCAGCGCCGCCGCGTCATGGACCTCGCCGATTTCGGCCAGCTCCGTCGCGCCCGCACGGGCGCCCGCGACGTCCGGCACAGCCAACATGATCTCGACATAGGCCGGCAGGAGTCGCGAACGCGCCAGGCGATCGGCCGTCTCGGCCAGTGCGCGCCGGATGCCGGCCGCCGCAGCGTCTGTCCGGCCCTGCGCGAGCCGCAGCAGCGCCAGGCCCGGCTGGGTCTGCCCGCCGTACCGGCTGGCGCTGCGGTATGCCTCCTCCGCGTGACGTGCCTCCCCGCGGAGCCGGTGGACTTCCCCCCGCCGGTAGAACGCCGGTCCCGCCATCGCCTCGCCGTACCCCTGGGTGAGCTGCTCGCCGGCCAGCCCTGCCTCCCGTACAGCGTCCGTCCAGGCGCCGCCCAACTGCAGCAGCTCGGCTCGGTGGATGCGACACACGCCGGAGAAGACCCCGGAAAATTGGGGCTGGGCATCGCACCACGCGTTCAGGGCCACGGTCCACTCCCGGGCCCGTTGCACCTCGTGCACCTCATGGCAGGCGTCGATGACGCTGCAGTAGATCCAGCACGTGATGCCGGCCGAGGTCTCCCCCGCGGTGATCGCCACCATCGCCTCGTCGAGCAGCGCCAGCCCTTCGCCGACCCGCCCTGCCCGGATCCGGGCGCGCCCCTGGATGTGCGCGGCGATCGTCATAATGCCAATCAGATTGCTAAATATTGTAATCAACATCAATATGACGCACCTAACTATCCAGCATTAGAACGTAACATTAGTG
>NZ_JBFAZH010000027.1:0-18825 GCF_040681735.1 Actinoplanes sp. NPDC051633
CCAACTAACATCAACCCGCCCGGGTGGGGAAGATGATCTAGCAGCCGTGAGGACAACCGGCTAGCGCCAACATCAGGGCGTCTCCAGGGCGTCAGGGCGTCTGCAGGGCACCCGGGGACGGCCAATGATGACCATCGGTAGCCATTAATGCTGAGCTATAACCGCTGGTTAGGGTTGCCCCCCGAGGGCGTGACCTTAGGGGCGGGGGACGAGTCGGCCTGTACGCCGGATTCAGGCGTTCCAGAATTCGCCGAGTAAGCGACTAGGCTTCAGCTACCCGTGGCTCGTCTGCGTCCGGTAGGCCGGCCCCCGCGTCAGTTAGATGATTGATCGAGCCCGGTGCGACACCTGGGTGCCGTTCAATGCTAAGTGGAACGAGAAGCCGACGTAGCTCACGCCGAAGCTCATCGGCTACAGATTTAGGGTGCTCCTGCCAGAAGCTGCCACGTGTTGGAATTTTCGTCAGTACGACCTCTTCGAGCGCGTAGAAGGCTGCTGTTGCAGGGTCACCTTCAAAGAAAAGAATCGAATTGCCGCGTTGGAACAAGTTATTTTCGACTTTCCGGTCTACGGGCACGATGGTGATCCGATTCATCAAGCGCTGCGCCTTGGCCAAGCCGAGATTCTCAAGTAGCCCGGCTTTCAGCTCTTCGAGATCACCGATGTCTTCAGGGACGAAGTAAACGTACCGTGTCCCGCGTCGGACATTTCGGCCAACCGACGACCCGACCTCCTTGTCCGATCGGTCGGGCTCAAAATCCGGTGTGACGAGCCAAACCTCACGTACGCGACCCGAGTTTTCGAGGCCCCAGATCATGTCACTTGGCCAAAGGACCCCGCGCTCTGCCAGTGCGTCGATATCAGTGCGACGTCGGCTGGACGCCCTGTCTGCGTACTTACTCGTCAACGTCTGGATGGCAGCGACTTGTCCAAGCGCACTTTCAACGTGTCTTAAACGCACAGAATCATCATCGCCGGGATGCCGCGAGATCTCCCACATTATCGAACCGCACACATCGTAAGCGGTCTGTATAACAGCGCGGAGTTCCCGTACCTTCATATCCGACTTCATCCACACCCATACTGAAAATACGAATGCGATGATGGAGACTATGCCACCGACAATTTCGAACCACTGATTCGCGATCATGGGCGTCACTTCCGGAAAGGCACTGTCTTGCAAACATAACACAGTGTGTCAACTATGCTACCGAGAGTCACCGGTTGCGCCAAGATCGAAGGATGCGGGCAGCGCGCGTTGAGGGCATTGCCTCGTGATGGTCTCCAAGTCCCGACGGGTGAGTAGATCAAGATCGGATCTTCGGGGGCGCCTCCAGGCTACGGGCAACAATTCTCCTGATAGTTAGGGCAACGAAGGCGCCGACGACCGCCGCAGCCGCCATGAGGTTGCGCGAGTCGTTACCGGACCCCTTGCTCAGCCCAGCGTTCGCGTCGGCGCTAGTTCCAACCGCTGCTTCGCCATCGCCTTCGATACGACAAACAGCCGGGGGTCCGCCGGCGATTGCGCGTGCGAGCTCGATATCAAGTATGGCTCGGAAGGCAGCGGTCCGACGGTCACCGTCTGACAGCCAGTTTTTCCCGTACACCGACCAATAAGTTCGCCCAACTTCTCCGTTGAAGAATGACGACGCGATCCGTTGGAGATTCTCTGAATTTATCTGGCTGATGCGCCACAGCATATGCCAGTAGTCGACGATTAAGTTGCAGTATGCCGCCTCATTCTCCGTTAGCCCTGTCCCGCTCGAACTTTCACCCCAGCAAGCCTTCAATGACGGATCCTCGAATGTCATCTTGATCAAATCATGGTGGCGCTGCCTCACGCTCTGATGCTCACTTAGGCGATATTGCTGTCTCTGCATTAGCAAAGATGCGGTGATCCCACAAAGCGCGATGCCAGATAGCACCGCAGATATTGCCCCGTAGGCTTGACCGACATTGCTTAGATCTTGCCAGTCCAGCGGAAGGGATGCCATCCAGGAAGTAAGGAAAGGTGAGGCAATCACCACACCCGTCAAACTTGCGCCGAGTGTGAGGGCAATCTGCCACGGCTGCAAACGGCTTGCGCGATCAACAATGCGCTTGAAGGCGAGCAACGTATCTCCATCCTGGTCCTACGCAGAGTGTGAACGCTGGCGAGACACCCATTGCTGACCAACAACAACGACAGTCAGTCGATATAGGGCGTCTATGCTCCTGATGATGACGCTCAGTCGCAAGCCCTTAACATGGAACTAGCTAGAACGTGCATGTGACAGCACCGCTAACGGCAACCACAGCCGCCACACATGCCCTTAACAGTATGACCGCCGCTTGTGACTCCACTGCGTGGACATGATGGTTACGGAGTTCGCCCTAGCTCCGTTGACCCACGGCTCACGGTTCACCCACGAGCGCCGGCCCTCCCTTGTACAGCCAGCCGTACAGCCAAGCCGCCACGCCGACGCCTACGTTGCCGACATCGACAGACAGGCTGAGCAGGGGCGCCGCTCCCCTGCTAGCCCGTGCTGATCTACTTCTAACCCGAAGGTCGGCGGGCCGTGCGTACAGCAGGGAAGTACAGCAACGAATCCGGCCACATCTGTGCGCCCCTGACGTGAGCCGGCGGTTGACCAGCAGTGTTGCTCCTGAGCAACCGCACTGCCGGGACTCGATCGGTCACGGGTCGATGACTGTAGCGGTCGGGTGCCTGGCGGAGGGTGGGTGCGGATGGTTATCCATCTGCCGCATTGCTTCCAGCCGTGCCCCGGCACCCGACTGCAAGATCAGACTTACCCGTGACGTCCGACCGTGCAACACGCTGCGACGAACTACACGGTTGAAGTTTGTGCAGGTCAGAGGCTCTGGCCGATTGCGCTGCTAGAACGTATGTTCTAGCCTGCCGCACATGGCACAGCGGGTAGAGCACTGGTTCAACCGGCGTTACCGAGGCGCTCGGCGGGACATTTACTTGATCCGCACAGAGACCGGGTGGCAGGTGCTTGGCCGCATCGGCGGATCCGATGGCGACACCGTGACGCATTACTTCGACGCCGAAGAAGACGCCCGCCAGATGGTGGATCGGATGAAGCAGGCCGTGCCCCCAGAGCTGTCGAATTGGGGCCGGATCACCGTCGAACGCTAGGCCGTAGACGAACTTCTGTCAGGGAGGCGAGGCCCCGAGGACCCGCCTGCCCCCGAGACCTCATGTGCCAGCGCATTGCGCCGGTGGCCCGCTGCTCTTGCTCCGCCCACCTGTCGTGACGACCGTGGCCGGCAGATGAGGAGTGACCTCGCCAACGCCAACAGTCTTGCATCTGTCGACGGCTGCCGAAGCCGACCTGTGGATAACTTCGCCCGTTGACGCTTGTAATCTGGTCGTATGCACAGTCCACTCATGGGTGCCGCGGAAATTAGGCAGCGACTGGGCGGTATCAGCCGGCAGCGCGTCTACCAGCTCACCTGTCGCGCCGATTGGCCGGCGCCCTACGCGCAACTGACGCAAGGCAAAGTCTGGAGGCGGGAAGACGTCGAAGCATGGATCGAGCAGCACCGGCCCTCTGCTGATGACGCCGCTCCCTAAGCACGCCGCCACGATAGGTCCGCGGGCCGATCCGTCGTTCGACATCCAGATCTGACATCAACCGCTGCACCGGCCACAGCCCACGCCCGGACGGACCATGCCGCCGACCTGGACGAGACGAACCTACGCGGTTGTGCTGGTCCTCGCTGCCAGCGCCTTACGAACGAAGAACCATAGATCCGGCATTGGTCCTCCATTGCTTGTTCTGCATCTTCCGCACCCGGCTATTCTGACTCTGACACCTTGTCCTGCATTTCAACGCGAACCACACCGTTCGGTGCATACGCAAACCAACTTCCGCCGGAAGCTTCAAGTGTCGGGAGCCGCCCACTAATTCCAGTGACCCATTGAGCAATTGAGCGCGTGGCGCGGACTGCATGTGAGAGGAGATAAGCGGCCGAAGCGGAAAGGAGCAACGTCACAACAAGGATGATCACTAGGTACGCGATCTCGGTGAAGTAGAACTTACTTAGAATCCAGATAATCAATGCTGCGGCGCCCGCCAACGTTGTTACTATGACGATCGCTGCCAGGCCAAACAGGAAGGGCGCGACGTGCTTTTGGTCGTCTCGACGCTGCGCTACGTCTCGACGCTGATAAGACACGTCCATTTCTTCATTTCGAAGAACCACACCATTCCACTGCTGCCAGCTGCCTCCTTCTGATGCCAGGAAGAAGGAGACCGCTTCCCCCGGGTCGAGCTGGTTAATCTTATACCTAGGCCCCTCAAACTTCGGGTCCTCGTCGGAGATGTCCAAGACTCCCATCTCCGGCTCTGGGGTTGGGTCAATCTCGCGGTGAAGTATTCGTGCGTCGCCCGGTATCTTGAATCGAATGAATTGATTCTTTATGGCGGTGTTTCCAGTGTTGCTAATCGTGAACCGCACGCTTACCAGTCGGTCAACCTCGCGCCCAAGGTAACTGATCTTAAGGCGATCGGACTTCGTCGCGCCGTAACTCAACTTCGGTTCATCGATCAACAATTCCCATGAAAGGGCGGTCCTTGGGCCCCGCCTTGTCTTAACTATCTCCAGAAAATAGCCGCTAATGAAGCCGAGTACTGCACCGACCGCAGCCAAGAGTAATCTGTTAGAAGCCAACCCGGACGATTCGTCAGCAGCAGCCGCTAGATGTATAGCCACCATGGCCGAAATACTAGCTCTAAGGCACGGTTGTTGAACAGGGGCGATCACTGTGTACGTCACCCGATTGTGATCGTTTGTATCGATCTCTACGGGCATCAATGCTTGAGTGCCCGGCAAAGAGCCCTTCCGATACCGCGTTGAGCAGAGTAGCCAGCGTTCACCCAGGTCTTGACGGCTGCCGCAGACGACAAGCGAGCAGGGCTACTTGAGCAAGAGAAGCACCCTACGGCTAGATCGTCTGGCTGGTGGCCGGTGGCGCGGGGGTTAGTCGGAGAAGATCTTCCCGTGGTAGAGGGTTCCAATACGCGGCGCAAACGATTAAGCAAGCGCTTCCGAGTGCCAATCAGGTGCGAAACGAGTTCTGGCGGGCTCGCCAGCGGTTGGGTGACGACATGGAGATGGCTGTTCCTGCGCACACTAACGGAAACAGGGTCTCGGGCGACTTCTCGGCGGATCAACTCGCCGCCGCTAAGTTGCCGCGTAGTCCGTATTGCGTGCAGTCGGGCAACTTCGGAGTCGGATAGGTGTTAACGCGTACTGTCGCTTCGGCCGTAATAGCGTCCCTCCGCCATGTGAGGGGCGCTTGGGCTCGGCGGAATCCCGACTAGCAGAACACCAGTCGTAGCATCCGCTGGGCCAGCCCCGCGGTCGCTCTGGCTGACGGCAGCGGTTGACGGCAACGAGCGCGGTCAGAGGCGATCTGGAGCGACCATGGTCGGACATGACACCGCTGGCCGGCACTCCTCATGGACGTGTCGAATGTCCTCGCTCCGCGCTGGCAGTGTGGGGGTCAGGGGTTCGAGTCCCCTCAGCTCCACCAGATCGTTGATCAAGGGCTGACTTTAGGGTCGGCCCTTTTTCGCTGTTCGTGGTTCTCCCGTGCGGGCGCGGGCGCGGTGTGCGCGTACCCGGGCGCGGACCCCGCACCGCTCGTCGGAGCACCAGCGTCGCCGGCCGGTGTGGTCGATGAAGATTCCGGAGCAGGTGTCGTCTCCGCAGGCGCGAAGTCGCTCGCGGGTCGGTCCGGTGAGATCGACGGCCGCTTGGCGGGCCAGCCGGCCCAGGGCTACGGAGGCGTCGGCGGGGCGGGTGAGCTGAAGTTCCGAGCCCGTGCGCCGGATGCGCAACGGCTGATCCCAGGCCAGCGCCTCTTGCAGGATCCGCACGTCGGAGACGGCGGGTGACCGCCCCCGCATCACGGCCGCGGCCGTGCGATGCATGGCCTCGCGCAGGGATCGGGCCGCCTGGAGGTCCGCAGCCGACACCGCGGTGACCGGCTCCATCCCGTGCTCTGCGAGCCACGCCTGCACCGCGGCGGGGTCCGAGAGCATCTCGACCTGCGTGGGCTGATAGCGGCCGAGCAGGGTCGCCAACCAGTCCAGCCAGTCTGCGCCGTTCCCGGTGCGGAAGTCGCTCACAACGCGAGTGTAACGGGTTGACATGTTACAAGCCAGGGCTAACGTGTAACGCATGAAGGCGTTACATCTAGATCGCAGCGGGGTCCTGTTTGTCGGCGTATGGAGCAGCGGATACATCGGCGGCTCGATCGCGACGTCGGCCATCGCCCCGCTGGCCGCCAACCTGTGGCGGTTCGTGCTCGGCGGGATCATGCTCGCCGGGATCGCCCGCCACCGGCGGGAGATCTGGCCGCGGGGCCGTGCCCTGGGCGCCGCGGCGCTGATCGGGGTGCTGCTGTTCACCGTGCAGTTCGGCGGCCTCTACATCGGCATGGCCGATGGCACGCCGGCATCGACCACAGCGTTGATCGCCTGCTCCGCTCCGCTACTGGTGGCAGCGGCCAGCGCGGTTCTGCGATGGGACCGGATCACGATGCGGCACTGGGCGGGAATCGCGCTGGGTGTCGTCGGCGTCGCGGTCACCCTGGCCGACCGGCTCGGCCGGCCCCCGCACCCGTCCGCCCTCGCCTGGACTCTGCTCGGCCTCGCCGGACTCACCGCCGGGACACTTCTGCAGAGCCGGCTGAGGACCAGCGCCGGACCCGCAGCACTCGCGGCGACCGAGATCGCGGCCGCCACCCTGGTGATGGCCGCTTGGGCGCCGGCCGAAGGCTCGCTCGCCATCCCCGGGACGACCCGCGCGATCACCTCACTGCTGTGGATCGCCCTGATCCCTGGCGTGGTCGGCCCGTTGCTCCTCTTCGCCCTGATCAAGCAACGTGGCGCCACCCGCGCCACCAGCCTGTTGTTCGTCGTGCCCGCCGTCACCGCGATCGCGGCCTGGCTGATCATGGGTGCACCGATGGGCATCAACACGGTGCTGGGTCTGGCCATCGCCGCGGCGGGTCTCCGGCTGACCCTCAAACCACGGGATCGGCAGCAGCCGGAGACGCGGGAGGCCACCGGCGACCCGGACGGCTGCGCCGATCGCGGGGCAGCGGGGTCGGCGGCCTCGCCCGCATAATGCCTCGGATGAGCCGGGTCTGCATCTGGTCGTCGGGGCGTGGGAACGATGAGTGACTCCCTCGTCGGTGTGGGCGTCGTGGCTTGCGTCGCCGTCACGCTGTTGGTTGTGGTCCTCGCCCTTGTCGGGGCCCGCGGGCAGCGGCGGCGCCGCGAGCGGATGCGGGTCTGGGGCGAGCGCAACGGGTGGACCTACAGTCATCGGCCCGGCGTCGACTGGGGGCGTCACCTGCCCGGCGGCAACCGGAACGGTGTCGAGGATCTGTTCACCGCCGTCATCGACGGGCGGCGGGTCAACGTGGGGGAGTATTCGGTCACCGACGCCGCCACCGAGAATGTTCAGAACACCCACTTCTGGGTGGTGTCCGCGGCGGCGCTCGGGCGGCCGCTTCCCGCCGCCCGGCTCGAGCCTCGCGGCGCCGGGTCCCGCATCAAGCAGAAGATGCTCGGCCCTGGCGCCACCGCCACCGGCCATCCCGAGTTCGACCGCCGGTTCCGCATCGAGACCGACATGCCCGCCGTCGTCGGCCGGTGGTTCTCCGCGCCGCTGATCCTCGCCCAGCTGAACGGGCAGGCGCCGCCGTCGTGGAGCGTTTACGGCACCGAGCTGCTCTGCCACCGGCCCGGCCGCCTCGACCTGAACGAGATCTCCGCGCACGCCGCGTCCGTAGTGGCCCTCGCGTACGCGCTCGAGACGGGCAGCGACTAGGGCTCCCAGTACACCTCGACCCGCCAGCCGTCCGGGTCCTCGCACTTGAACGACACGAGGTCCGGTTCGTCGTCTCGTTCGACGATCGGGACGCCGTCGGTTTCCAGGCGGGCGCGAACGGCGTGGACCGCCTCCGGTGTCGGCAGGGCGAAGCCGAAGTGGAAGAACGTCGGTGACTTCGTCTCCTCGGCCGCGTGCAGCGCCAGATCGAAGCCGTCGGCGTCGCGCACGATCACCGTGCCGTCCGGGTACGTCCGGGCGGCGGCCGGGTCGAAGCCGAAGTAGGTCGCGTAGAAGGTCAGGCTGCGGTCGACGTTGTGCACGGGCAACCCGAGATGACGAAGGCGCACGACTTGAAGCGTAGGCCCTGGCGGGGGAACCTGGTGCCTGTGACCGAGAAGGCCGACCCGCGGCTGCAGGAGCTGAGGCTGCTGCGGCGCGTGCGTGATCGGATCGATCGCGACTATGCGCAGCCGCTCGACGTCGAGGCGCTCGCGCGCGGCGTACACATGTCGGCCGGGCATCTCAGCCGGCAGTTCCGTGCCGCCTACGGCGAGTCTCCCTACAGCTATCTCATGACCCGGCGGATCGAGCGCGCCATGACCCTGCTGCGCCGTGGCGACCTGTCCGTCACCGACGTCTGTTTCGAGGTCGGGTGCTCCTCGCTGGGCACCTTCAGCACCCGCTTCACCGAGCTGGTCGGCATCTCACCCAGCGTCTACAAGCGGGTCGCCGCCGAGGACGGCGCCGGCATCCCGAGCTGCCTGGCCAAGCAGGTGATGCGACCGATCAGGAATCAAGAAGCTCCGCCGGTCCGCGCGCCCCTATCGTGAACTGCATGAACCTCACCATCCACAACACCTTCCTCCCGGCGGACGACCCGGAGAAGTCGCTCGCCTTCTACCGCGACATCCTCGGCTTCGAGGTCCGCAACGACGTCGGATACGGGGACATGCGCTGGATCACCGTCGCCCCCAAGGGCCAGCAAACCTCGATCGTCCTGCACCCGCCGGCGGTCGACCCGGGGCTGACCGACGAGGAGCGCCGCACGATCGCCGAGATGATGGCGAAGGGCAGCTTCGCGGCGATCGTGCTGAGCACCCCGGACGTGGACGCCGTCTTCGAGCAGGTGCAGGCCAGCGGCGCCGAGGTGGTTCAGGAGCCGATCGATCAGCCGTACGGCTTCCGCGACTGCGCCTTCCGCGACCCGGCGGGCAACCAGGTCCGCATCAACCAGCAGGGCTGAGGTCGGTTGGTGCCACGGCGTCCGTCCTTGACGCCTCGGTGACGAGGTGCCGGTAGGCTTTGGGTAGGTGTGCCGGGAAGTCTGGTCGGCGGTCACTGCACCGACCCCACCGGAGGCTCTTCGTGAGGCTTTTCGACCGCGGCACCTGGCCCGAGGCGCGCCGCATCGCGGACGTGTTGCGCATCGAGACGGTCGGCGGCCTGCTGCTGCTGGGTGCGGCGGTGCTCGCACTGGCCTGGGCCAACTCGCCGTGGGGGGACACGTACCGCGATCTGTCCGCGGTCCGGCTCGGCCCGGGCGCCCTGCACCTCGATCTCCCGCTCTCCGCCTGGGCGGCCGACGGCCTGCTGGCGATCTTCTTCTTCGTGGCGGGGCTGGAGCTCAAACGCGAGTTCGTGGCCGGTGACCTGCGGGATCCGCGGCGCGCCGCGCTGCCGGTGGCGGCCGCGGTGGGCGGCATGGCGGTGCCGGCGCTGATCTATGTCGCGATCAACCTGACGATGGACGGCGGAGGGCTCCAGGGGTGGGCGATCCCGACGGCCACCGACATCGCCTTCGCCCTCGCCGTGCTGGGCCTGATCGGCACCAGCCTGCCGACCGCGCTGCGCACCTTCCTACTGACCCTCGCGGTGGTCGACGACCTGCTGGCGATCAGCGTGATCGCGGTCTTCTACACCAGTACGCTGCACCTTCTGTTGTTGCTGCTGGCGCTGCTGCCGATCGCGGTGTTCGGCGTGCTGGTGCAGCGGGGCGTACGGGCCTGGTGGGCGCTGGTCCCGCTCGCGGTGGTGGCGTGGGGTCTGATGCACGCGTCCGGGGTGCACGCCACGGTGGCCGGGGTGCTGCTGGCGTTCACCGTGCCGGTGCGCGCCGGGCTGGCCGAGCGCTTCGAGCACCGGCTGCGCCCGCTGTCGGCGGGGCTGGCGGTGCCGGTCTTCGCGTTCTTCGCATCCGGTGTCTCGATCGCCGGCGGGGATGTGCGCGATCCGATCTTCCTGGGCGTCGCGGCCGGACTGGTCGTCGGCAAGACGGTCGGCATCACCGCCTCGACGTGGCTGGTGCAGCGCTTCACCCGGGCCCGGCTGGCCGAGGGACTGAGCTGGTGGGACGTCCTGGGCGTGGCGATGCTGGGCGGCATCGGGTTCACCGTGGCGTTGCTGATCGGCGAGCTGGCCTTCGGGGCCGGCAGCGCGGGTGCCGAGCATGCGAAGCTCGGCATCCTGTCCGGCTCACTGATCGCGGCGGTCTGCGGCGCGGTGCTGCTGCGGCTCCGCAACCGGATCTACCGACGGATCGCCGCCGAGGAGAGCGTCGACGCCGACGCGGACGGCGTCCCGGACGTGTACCAGCGCGACCCCGGATGAGTGTCTTCGGGATTCTTTCCACCGACCGGGGTTAGTTTTCGTTGCGGTTGGGCAAACATCGCGGAGCTGCAACGAGGCCGGGAGGCTTGCATGACCCTGAAGACCGCGGTACGAACGCCGGAGAACAGCCCGCTGACCAGTAGTCGCACCGCTGACAACGCCAGCGACCTGCTGAACGCGATGGCGGCGATGCCCGTCGGTCACCCGTCCCGTCCTCGGTTGCGCGAGCGCGCGATCGAGGCCTGGCTGCCGCTGGCCCGGCACCTGGCCACCCGTTACTCCGGCCGCGGCGAGCCGAACGACGATCTGATCCAGACCGCCGTCATCGGCTTGATCAAGGCGGTCGACAAGTTCGACCCCAGCTACGGCATCGACTTCGCCGGGTACGCGATCCCGACCATCATCGGCGAGATCAAGCGTCACTTCCGCGATCGCACGTGGGCGATCCGCGTGCCCCGCCGGCTGCAGGAGCTGCGCCTCGCGATCACCAGTGCGAACGCCGCGCTGACGCACAGCCTGGGCCGCTCGCCGACGGTCGCCGACATCGCCGTCCACCTCGGCATCACCGAGGAGGAGGTGCTCGAGGGGCTGGAGGGCGCCCGCGCGTACCACGCCACCTCGCTGAGCACGCCGGTCGGCAACGACGGCAGCAGCGAGCTGGGTGAGACCCTGGGCGGCGAGGACGAGGGGTACGCGCTGGCCGAGGCCCGCATCGCCCTGGGTCCGGCACTGGCCACTCTTGACGAGCGCGAGCAGCGGATCCTGACCCTGCGCTTCTACGGCAACCTGACCCAGACCGAGATCGCCGAGCAGGTGGGCATCTCTCAGATGCACGTCTCCCGGCTGATCACCCGGGCCCTCGGGAAGCTCCGGGGCCAGCTCAGCTGACGATCTTTTGCAGCGTCTCCGGCGCTGACCTGGACCGATGCGGCCGGGTCAGCGCCGGAGCGCGTCCGGGCGGACCACCACCGCGGTGAGTACCAGACCCCGCGAGACCCGCCAGCGGCCGCTGAAGCCGCGCAGCACCGGGTCGGGCGCCAGCACCTCGGCGGTGAAGGTGCCGTCCGGCCCGAAGGTCAGCGCCGCCTCCTCGAACCCCAGCTCGCGCCCGGTCAGCGGATACCACGCCTTGAAGACCGACTCCTTGGCGGTGAAGAGCAAACGTTCCCAGTGCGTGCCCGGGGCCCGCCGCGCCAGCTCGGCAAGATGCGGGCGCTCGGCGGGCACCGAGACCGTGGCGAAGACGCCCTCCGGCAGCGGCTCGTGCGGCTCGGCGTCGATGCCCAGGGCGGCCAGCCGGGTGGCGCGCGCCACCGCGGCGGCGCGGTAGCCCGTGCAGTGCGTGATGCTGCCGACCACTCCGGCCGGCCACTGCGGCGCGCGACGCACGCCCGGCAGGATCGCGACCGGGGGCACGCCGATGCGGGCCAGCGCCTCGCGGGCGCACCGGCGGGCCGTGACGAACTCGCGGCGGCGCTCCTCGACCGCCCGCGCGATGACCTGCTCCTCACCGGGGAACGGCGGTTCGCCCGGCTCGTCCCGGAATGCCTCACAGCTCGACACCGAGGACGGGAGAAGATCGCCGATCACTGCTCGACAGTAGACGGGTGACCCCCATCCACCGATCGGTGGACCGCCGGACACCGCCGCCGGTTGATGGATCGACCCTCAGCCGCGGCGACAGTCGAGTCATGCACATCTTTCTCAAGCTCGCCAAGTCCGAACTCGTCCTGTTGCGGCGGGAACCCATGGTGGCTGCGTTCGGGCTCTTCTTCCCGACTGTCCTGGTGATCATCCTGGGCTGCATCCCATCGTTCCGGGAGCCGACGCCCGACCTCGGTGGGCTGCGGGTGATCGACTTCTACGTACCGATCACGCTGGCCCTGATCCTGGCGATGATCGCGTTCCAGACCATGCCGCAGATCCTCGCCACCTACCGCGAGAAGGGCATCCTGCGGCGGCTGGCAACCACGCCGGCCCGGCCGGTGATGCTGCTGGGGGCGCAGGTCACGGTGATGCTGGCGGTGGCGATCGCCTCGGCCGTGCTGGTCCTGGTGGTGGGCCGGGTCGCCTTCGACGTTGCGTTGCCGGCGCATCCGCTGGTCTACGCGGTGTCGTTCCTGTTGTGCGCGGCGGCCGTGCTGTCGATCGGCGTCTTCGTGGCCGCGGTGGCGCCGAGTGGCAAGGCGGCCGGCGGCATCGGCATGGCGGTGTTCTTCCCGTCGATCTTCTTCGCCGGCGTCTACACCCCGCGCGAGGTGATGCCGGACGTGTTGCAGCGGATCGGTGAGGTGACGCCGCTGGGCGCCGGGCAGGCCGCGCTGCAGGCGGCCGGCACCGGCCACTGGCCGAGCATGCTGTCGGTCACGGTGGTGGCGGCATACCTGGCGGTCTTCGGCTTCGCCGCCGCCCGCTTCTTCCGCTGGGAGTGACCGCCACGCCGGGGAGAGTGGTAGCTGAGCCACCTGTGCGGGCCTCGAACGCGTGGGTGGGCTACCACTTCGGGTTGCGGGTCGTGGGTGCGAGCGAACAGTGGTAGCTGGGCCACCTTTGCGGGGTTCCGGCGCGTGGGTGGGCTACCAGTTCTTGGTCAGGCGGCGCAGGGCCAGGGCCAGCTGGAGGCGGAGGCGGCCCGTGGGCTCGCGGACGTTCCAGGTGAGCAGGTGCTCGGCGTGGATGATCCGGTCCTGCAACGTCGAGTGATGCACCCGCAGCATCGCCGCCGCGCCGCGCAGGCTCGACGTCGCCGAGACGGCGTAGAGCGTGCTCAGCATCCAGGGCGCGGCGGCCGCGGCGTGCTCCAGCGCGCGAACGTCGGGGATCGGCTCGCCCGCGTGCTCGGCCAGCAGCGCCAGGCCGCCCAGGTCGGCGTGATGCACGACGAGCGGCCCGGGGTCCTCGTCGGTGCCGGCCGCGGTGAACCGCAGCGCGAGGTGGGCGGCGGCGTGCGAGGCGGGCAGGTCGAGGATCGGGCCGGCCGGGCCGATGCCGGCCCGTCCCGGCGCGGGCGGATCGGTCGCGGCGAGCACGTGGGTGGTTCCGGCCGCGGTCACCATCGCGTACGCGGGCTCCGCCAGGCCGAGACGGCGGGCCGCCTGCACGCGTACCTCGGGAGAAGCCGCCGCGTCGACGATCAGCTCGAACGACGCGGGATCCGCCGCCGGCACGCGGCCCAACGTGCGCTCGAGCACCGCTCCCGCCGCACCGCCCGCCCTCTCCAGCACCATCGCGTCCACCGGGCCGGCCTCGCCCGCCCGCTCCAGCCAGAGCGTCGCCGAGCCGACCGATATGTGCGGCCACTCCGGCCGCGGCGGACCGGGATTAGAGGCAGCCTCGCCCGAGGGCATCATGCGGACCCGCACCCGGCGCTCGTCGTCGTCCAGCCGGGCCGGGCACCCGGCCAGCACGGCGGCGCCGCGGACGATGCTCGGCAGACCGGCCCGCGCCTCGACCAGCCGGTCGAAGTACGCGATGACCTGCAGCGCTGCGCCCGCGTCGGCATCCAGCGCGGCCAGCCGGACCGCCAGGTCCTTCATGCCGGTGACGCTACGCGGCGCCGAGGATGCGGTCGAGCCAGCGGACCCGGGCCGCCTGGGCGTCCCGGGACACCGCGGCGGCCGGCGCCATGCCGTCGAAGCCATGGAAACCGCCCGGCCACACATGCAGTTCGGCCTGCCCACCGGCCTGCCAGATCCGGCTCGCGTAGGTGACGTCCTCGTCCCGGAAGGTCTCGGCGCTGCCGACGTCGATGAAGGCCGGCGGCAGCCCGGACAGGTCCTCGGCACGGGCCGGCGCCGCGTACGGGGACACGTCCGGCCCGCCCGCGGCGTCGCCGAGCAGTGCACCCCACCCGGTCTGGTTGGAGGTGCGGTCCCACACGCCCAGGCCGGCCATCTGGATCGCCGACGGCGTGTTGTTGCGGTCGTCCAGCATGGGGCACATCAGCATCTGCCCGCGCAACGCCGGCCCACCCAGGTCGCGTGCCATCAGGGTGACCGCCGCGGCCAGCCCACCGCCCGCGCTGCCGCCGGCGATGATCAGCCGGTCCGGGTCGAAGCCCAGCTGCTCGGCGTGCGCCGCGGTCCAGACAAGGCCGGCGTAGCAGTCGTCGACCGGACCCGGGTGCGGCGTCTCGGGCGCCAGGCGGTACTCCACCGAGACCAGCACCAGCGCGAACCGCTCGGCCCAATCGAGCAGGCCGTCCAGGCCGCTGCGGTTGTCGCCGACGATCATGCCGCCGCCGTGCGTGTGATAGAGGCAGCCGAGCGTCCCGGTGACCTCGGTGGGCGTGCAGATCAGGAGCGAGATGTCCGGGTCGCCGTCGCGGCCCGGCACGCTGCGCTCCGCCACCTCGAACCGGCCGTCGCGGCGCAGTTGCTCGTCGGTGACCGGTTCGAAGACGCTGTTGCCGCCGCGGATCAGCGGAATCATCTCGGGGGTGATGGACGGCGGGATCTGTTCGGCGAGCACGCTGAGCGCGGCGCCGAGCTCGGGGTCGAACGGGACGGGCGGGGCCTGCGTGGTCGTCATCTGCCCAGCATGATCCGGCGGCCGGGGGCCGGGCGAGCGCCAGATGGCGGAAGTTACCCGCCATCCGGCGGGTCTACGCCGACGGCGAAACGGGGTTCCGCGCGACCCGCCGGAGGCGGCAGGGTCCGGGCATGACCGCCTTCGCCCTGCAAGTCGTCCCGGAAGACGCCGCCGAATGGCTCGACACCGCACGCCGCGCCGAGGCGGCCGGTTTCGACACCCTGCTCAGCGCCGACCATCCCGGTGCGTGCACGGCCCCGCACGTCGCCCTGGCCGCGGCCGCCGCCGTGACGAGCAGGATCCGGCTCGGTGCGTACGTGGTGAACGCCGGCGTCCGCGAGCCGATGCTGCTCGCCACCGACGTCGCCACCCTCGACGTGGTCTCCGGCGGGCGGGCGATCCTCGGCATCGGCGCCGGGCACACACCGGCCGAGTGGGCGGCGGTCGGCCGGACCCGTCCCGACGTGCGCGGCCGGGTGGACCGGTGCATCGCGGTGGCCGAGGCAACCAGGCGACTGCTGGCGGGCGAGGAGGTCACAGTGGACACCCCAGAGCTGAGGATGACCGGTGCGAAGCTCGAGAAGCCGCGCCCGGTGCAGGAAAGGGTGCCGCTGCTCTTCGGCGGCGGCAACACCCGGCTGCTGCGCTGGGCGGCCGAGAACGCCGACATCATCGGGCTCGGCGGCATGGGCAGGACGCGGGCCGACGGGCATCAGCACGATGTGCGGTGGCGCCTCGACGAGATCGACGCGCAGGTCGAGCCGCTGCGTGGCACGACGCTCGAGGCGCTCGTGCAGCACTTCGCGGTCACCGACGACCCGGCGACCGAGCTGACGGAGTTCACCGAATACACCGGGATGTCGGTGGACGAGCTGCGGCAGATCCCCTACATCCTGGTCGGCACGATCGCGGAGATCGCCGAGCAGATCCGGGAGCACGAGCGCCGGTGGGGCATCACGCGGTACGCCCTGCGCCGCTCGTCGCTCGACCACGCGGCCGAGCTGATCGCGGCGCTGGACAAGCCCTTACCGAACAGGCCTTAGTCGAGGAACGCCTTCTCGACCACGGCCCGATACTCCACATAGATCTGTTTGTACCGGGCGACCGCACCCTCGCGGTCGCCCCTCTCGAGCAGCTCGATGATCGCATCGTGGCCCTGGATCCAGGTGGTCCACAGCTCGCTGTCCGGAGCCATCGAGAGGATACGCAGCGTACGCGCGACCACCAGGTCCACCATCGACTGCAGCTCGCGGTTGCCGCTGGCCAGGATCACCGTGGTGCTGAAGTCGGCGCCGGCCGCACCGGCGGCGAGCACGTTGCCCGCCGCGAGCCCCTCGACGAACTCCTTCTGCCGCTGACGCAGCGTGTCCAGGTGGGTCTCGGTGAGGTTGTCCACCCCCCACTCGAAGCCCGCGCAGGCCAGGACGCCCATCACGTCGACCAGCTCGAGAGCGTTCTTCTGCGTCACCTTGGTGACGTGCCGGGTCCGGTTCGGCGCGATGTCGATCAGACCCTCGACGGACAGCTGGGCGATCGCCTCGCGCACCGGCGTGATGCTCACGCCGAGGCGGGCCGCCAGCTCGGCGTCCTTGATGAGTGTGCCGGGCGGCAGCTCTCCGGTGACGATCTCGTTACGCAGCTGCCGGACGACGGCCGCCGTACGGGTCGGCGGAACCGCATAAGACATGACCGTCAGCCTACTCACCGTGATGGACGAACGGTCACCTACCCGGACGTGTTGTACCGGCGCATGATGAGGACGTGGCGGGCGTACCCATGATCGATCTCGACGCGACCGCGCCCGGCGCGGACGCCGACCGGCCACGCCGCCCGCCGGTGCCACGCATGGCGTTGCTGCTCGCCCTCATCGTCCTGATCCTGGCCACGCTCGGCGCCGCCGCCCGGCCGGCGCCCGGCCTGACCGAGGTGCTCGTGGCGGGCGGCACCCCGGCAGCCGCGTTCGAGCTCGGCGCCAACGCGCTCTACACCGCCACCTACGGCCTCAACAACCCGAACAGCGAGTCCGCGGTACGCCGCTTCGACCTCACCACCGGCCGCGAGGTGTGGGCCACCGCGCTCGCTCAGGGCGTGCAGAACCTCATGGTCAGCGATGCCGCCGGGGTGCTGATGGCGCGCAACGACGTGGGGATCAGCTTCCTCGACCCGGCCACCGGCAAGCTGCTCTGGGACATCGACTCGGTGAACACCTCGGCGGTCACCATCGGCCGCGGCGGCGTGCTGTTCACCACCGACGAGGTGACCCGGACGGTGGTGCGGCTGGCGGACGCGCGGACCGGCACGACGGTCTGGTCGCGGCCGGTCGACGCGCGCATCTTCTTCGGCCCGGACGTGCTGTGGGAGCAGAACCCGCAGCGACTGGTGGCGGTCGGGATGGACGGTTCGGTGCAGGTGCTGGATTTCGAGACCGGCCGGCAGATCTCGCGCGGCGACCTGGGCGGGCCGCTTCGCCCGGCCTTCGACCCGGCCGTCGACGGTGCGCTGGTGGGCACCGTGGGCGACGACCGTCTGGTGGTGCGGACCACGGCCGGCGGCCGGACCACGATGACGGCGTACGCGCTCGCGCCCTTCGCCGAGTTGTGGGAACGCACCGTGCCGCCGACCGGGTCCGCCGCCGACTGCGGACGGGTGTGGTGCGTCTCGGCGGGCGGGCAGGACACCCCTTTCCTCGGCGCGGTCGACCCGGACACCGGGGCGCTGCGCTGGACGGCGCCCGACCTGATGTTCGCGGCGCGGTTCGGCGATCGGACGATCGTCGGCGGCGGCGCGGGGGAGACGCCCGAGCTGACCCTGCGCTCGCAGGAGACCGGGCGGGTGCTGCGCCGGTTCGGCCGCTCGGTGCGGGTCGGCGACCTGCTGCTGCACGCGGACCGGAGCGTGCCCGGTCAGACCTGGGTGCAGACCGTGGACCCGGACGGCGAGATCCGCACGGCCGGGTCGGTGCCGGTCGTCGCGCCCTTCGGATGCGAGCAGGAGGGCGCGTACCTGGCCTGCCCGACCGAGGACGGCCCCACCAAGGTCTGGCGCGTCCCCGAGGCCTGACTCCGGCTTCGTCCCGGGGCCGCCCCCGGTCACTTCTCCGTGGTGTTGGTGAGCGCGGTCGGCGTGTTGAGGTCGGCGGGGGCGTTCCACTTCTGCAGCTCGGAGTTGTTGCAGACGGCCAGCTTGACCTTGGCCGTGCCGTCGCTGTGGGTGTCGGCCGGGTTGGCCGTCAGGTCGGTCGGCGTCAGGCAGTAGCCGAACCGGTCGACGATGCGGTAGCTGCTGGCGTAGACCCCGGTGTCGCCGTACACGGTCCAGATCAGGTTCTCGTCGGTGAGCACGCCGTCCGGGGTGCACTCGGCGAGCGTGGCGTACTGGCCGGCCGCAACCGATCCGGGCGTGGACAGGCACCAGCTGTTGCCGTTGGCGTCGATCGTCCGGATCCGCTTCGAGAGGAGGTTGGTGCCGGCCGGCGACATGTACCAGGCCTGGTTCCACGGCGGGACGCCGTTGGGCGCCTGCTTGCAGAACCAGACGATCATGTACGGCCAGTCCGGCTTGAAGTTCGTGACGTCCAGGCAGCGGCTGAACTGCTTGAAGTTGACCAGCTGGTTGGTCGCCGCCGAGGACATGCCCGCGCCGACGCCGGGCTGCGGCCGCCAGATGTTGCGGTTCGCCGCGGCGGAGCAGTGGCCCAGCACGATGTCGCTGTCCGCCAGCCCGGGGTTCTTCAGGCTCAGGCAGAAGTCGTTGAGCTTGGCCTCGTTCTCGCGGGTGCTGGAGAAGGACGACGAGTCGTTGAGGCTCCACTGCTGGCGGGCGCTGAGCCCC
>NZ_JBFAZH010000028.1:0-18729 GCF_040681735.1 Actinoplanes sp. NPDC051633
CCCACGCCTCGTCCGCCGGCACCAGCAGGTCGAGACCGGGCAGCTCGGCGAACGGCGCGGGCACCTCGAACGGGCCCGGAAAGGTCGCCTGCATCCGGGTGACGCCCAACCGGCGCAGACCGAGCCCGAAGCCGAGCATGCTGCCCAGCGCGTCGCCGTCGGGGTTCACGTGGCAGATCAGCAGGACCCGGCCGGCCGGCGCCAGCTCGCGGATCGCCGCGACCGCCGCCGACCAGTCGGCCTCCCGCGGGCCGGGGGCGGCCTCCACCGGAGGGGTGGAGGCGGCGCGAGTGGCCAGCTCGGTCACCCCTGGTCCTCGCGGGCGCCCACGCGATCGGGCTCCTCGTCCTCGTCGTCGTCGATCTTGTACGGGTCGGGGTCGCCCGCGTACTTCTTGCCCGCCGCGAGGCGCTGCACCTCGGCGTCCCGGTGCCGGGCGGCGGCCAGCAGGTCGTCGATCTCCTTGGCGTGGTCCTGCACGTTGTCGAGCACGAACGCCAGGCTCGGCGAGTGGCGCAGCCCGAGGGCGTGGCCGACGCGGGTGCGCAACATGCCCTTGGCGCTCTCCAGCGCCGCCGCGGTGGCGGACTGCTCGGTCGGGTCACCGAGCACCGTGTAGTAGACCGTGGCCTCGCGCAGGTCGCCGGTGATCCGCGCGTCGGTGATCGTCACCATGCCGAGTCGGGGATCCTTGATCTCGCGCACCAGCGACGCCACCAACTCGCGCACGCGCTCAGCGTGCCGACGGGTCTTGGCCGGATCTGACATATCGCCCACCTCCGACGAAACTGGTGACTGCGGGCGTCGCGCCCGCCCAACGCTTGGAGCCTACCCAGGTCGGGGTGGGGGCGAACGTTCCGGCGGTCCGTCTGTGGACAGCACCGCTCAGTCGTCGTCTCCGTGTAGCCGGCGCCTCACCGAGAGCAGTTCTAACTCGGGCCGCCCGGCGACCTGATGCTCGCAGGTGTCGATCACGCCGCGCGCATGCCCCGCGTCCGCGGCCACGACGGCGACCCCGATCCCGGCCCGCCCGTGCAGCTCGAGATGGTCGACCTCGGCGACGCTGACCTCGAACTTGCGGAGCATGGCGATGATCGGCCGGACATAGGAACGCTTCTGCTTGAGCGACCTCGAGTCCCCGGGCAGCAGGATGTCGAAGAACGCGGTCTCGGTGAACACGGCGAGCACGATACAAGCCGCGGGGCCGCGGCTCAGCCGGGTTACCGTGCGGGCTTCCGGGCGACGACGACGTCACGCTCGATCCCCTGGTCGACCCGATGCGCGAGATCGTCATGCGCCACGATCTCCAGCCCGTTCGCGACCAGGATGTCCTCGGCGAGCACGCGCTTGGCGACCTTGAGGTTCCAGGACAGGCCCATCGCCCCGCCGGGCCGCAGCAGGGACACCCACTGCGGCACGGCCCGCTCGAGCAGATCCAGCGGACGCCGGGACATCCCGCCCTCGTCCTCGAAACTCCCGTGCGCCACGCCGTAGGGCAGATCCGCCACGATCACATCGGCACTGCGCGCCCGCACCAACCCGTCCAGCTGCGTGGTGTCCGCCTGCACGACGGTCACCCGCTGCACCTCTCCGGCCTTGTGGTCCTCCTTCGAGGCCGCCATCGTCACCTCGAGCCGGCGCGCGGCCCGCTTCCCCTGGCGTCGCACCGGCACGAGATCGGCGGAATGCTTCAAGCGCTTGCGCTTGAGCCAGGTCTGCAGAAACAGCTTGTACGCCTCGAGGTCCTTGCCGTCGATCTCCACCCCGACGGCGTCATGCCCGTACATCAGCGCCTGGTTGAGCGTGGTGCCCCGCCCGCACACCGGATCGAGCACGACCAGCCCGCCGTCGAGCATCCGCGGCGCGGACGCCGACGCGAGCAGCGTCAGGTTGAGCAGGAGCTTGGTGAACTGCTCGTTGGTCTTCCCGGCATACTTCGGAATGGTGATCAGATCGCTGTCGTAGCGGGCGAGCGGTGACAGCGGAACGGGCCGCAGCAGGTCGTCGGGAAGCAGCTCGAAGAGCGCGAACGCCGCCGACATGTTGGAGAGATGGGCGACGTCGCGGTCGGAGAGCGCGCCGCGGAAGCCGAGATACTCCACCCCGCCCAGCTCGACGATCGAGGCGTCGGCGAGCGGCGCGGACAGCACCGGGGATAAGGCCGCCAACTCGACGAGCGCCAGTCGCCCGGCCTGATCGGCGTAGACCCGATTGGCGGACGGAGCGAGCAGCAGCGCATAGCGGGAAGACATGCCCGCCAGTTTCCCCGCCCGCCGAGCCGGAAAGCACGACGGCCCCCGCATCAGCGGGGGCCGTCGTGGACGATCGATCAGGCGCGCGGCTTCTCGCGCATCTCGAAGGTCTCGATCACGTCGCCGGTCTGCGGCGTGCCGAAGCCCTGCAGGGTCAGACCACACTCGAAGCCCTCGCGGACCTCGGTCGCGTCGTCCTTGAACCGCTTGAGCGAGCTGATCGTGACGTCCTGCGCCACCACCACGCCGTCCCGCAGCACGCGGGCCTTGGCGTTGCGGCGGATCAGGCCGGTGCGGACCATACAGCCGGCGATGAGTCCGATCTTGGACGAGCGGAAGACCTCGCGGATCTCCGCCGTGCCCAGCTCGACCTCTTCGTACTCCGGCTTGAGCATGCCCTTGAGGGCTGCCTCGATCTCCTCGATGGCCTGGTAGATCACGCTGTAGTAGCGGATCTCCACGCCGGCGCGGTCGGCGAGCTCCTTGACCTTGTTGGACGCCCGGACGTTGAAGCCGATGATCGTGGCCGTCGCGTCCGAGGACGCCGAGGCCAGGTTCACGTCGCTCTCGGTGATCGCACCGACGCCGCGGTGGATGACCTTGAGCTGCACCTCGTCCGGAATATCGATCTTGAAGAGCGCGTCCTCGAGAGCCTCGACGGAACCGGAGCCGTCGCCCTTGAGCACCAGGGTGAGCGACGCCTTCTCGCCCTCCTTGAGCTCGTTGACCAGGTCCTCGAGCGTGCGGCCACGCCGCGAGTTGGCGAAGGTCGCGGCCCGGCGGCGAGCCTGCCGCTGCTCCGCGATCTGCCGCACGGTGCGGTCGTCCTCGGCGGCCAGGAACGTGTCGCCGGCGCTGGGCACCGACGTCAGACCCAGGACCAGCACCGGACGGGCCGGGCCGGCCTCGGCCACGTTCTGGCCGTTCTCGTCGAGCATGGCGCGGACGCGTCCGTGCGCGCCGCCCGCCACGATCGAGTCGCCGGCCCGGAGCGTGCCCTTCTGGACCAGCACCGTCGACACCGCACCGCGACCCTTGTCGAGGTGCGCCTCCACCGCGACACCCTGCGCCGGCCCGTCGACCGGAGCGGTCAGCTCCAGCGCCGCGTCGGCGGTCAGCAGGACGGCCTCGAGCAACTCGTCGATGCCGATGCCCGGCTTGGCCGCGACGTTGACGAACATCGTCTCGCCGCCGTACTCCTCGGCGAGCAGGCCGTAGTCCGTCAACTGCTGACGAACCTTGTCGGGGTTGGCGTCCGGCTTGTCGACCTTGTTGACCGCGACCACGATCGGCACGTCGGCGGCCTTGGCGTGGTTCAACGCCTCGACCGTCTGCGGCATCACGCCGTCGTCGGCCGCGACCACGAGGATGACGATGTCGGTCACCTGGGCGCCGCGGGCACGCATGGCGGTGAACGCCTCGTGACCCGGGGTGTCCAGGAACGTGATCGCCCGGTCCTCGTCGTTGTGCCGGACCGTCACCTGGTAGGCGCCGATGTGCTGGGTGATGCCACCCGCCTCGCCGGCCACCACGTTGGTCTTGCGGATCGCGTCCAGCAGCTTGGTCTTACCGTGGTCGACGTGACCCATGACGGTCACCACCGGCGGCCGCGTGACCAGCCGGTCCTCGGCCACCTCGGCGTCGAGGTCGATGTTGAACTGCGCGAGCAGCGCGCGGTCCTCGTCCTCGGGGCTGACGATCACCACGGTGAAGCCCAGGTGCTCGCCCAGCAGCAGCAGCGTGTCGTCGGACACCGACTGCGTGGCGGTCACCATCTCGCCCAGGTTGAACATCTCCTGGACCAGCGAGCCGGGGTTGGCGTTGATCTTGTCGGCGAAGTCGGAGAGCGAAGCGCCCCGGGACAGCCGGATCTCCTGACCCTGGCCGCGCGGCGCGCCCGAGCTCATCTGCGGAGCCGACAGGTTGTCGAACTCCTGACGCCGCTGCTTCTTCGACTTCCGGCCACGGGTCGGCCGGCCACCGGGACGACCGAACGCACCCGCGGCGCCACCGCCACGGCCGCGGCCGCCGCCACCCGGACGTCCGGGAGCGCCACCAGCCGGTGCGCCACCGCCACCGGGACCACCGCGGTAACCACCGCCGCCGCCACCCGGACCGCCACCGGGACCACCGCGGTAACCACCGCCGCCGCCACCGGGACCACCACCGGGACCACCGCGGAAGCCGCCACCGGCGCCACCGCCGCCACCACCGCCACCGGGACGGAAGCCACCGCCGCCGCCACCGGGACGGCCTGCGCCACCCGGACCGCCACGACCGCCGGGGCCGCCACCGGGGCCGCCACGACCGCCGCCGGGACCGGCGGGACGCTGCGAGGGCATGGACGCGGGACTGGGCCGCGGCGGCATCGAGGCAGGGCTCGGCCGCGGCGGCATGCCCGCCTGGTTGGGACGCGGCATGCCGGCCGGGGACGGCCGCTGGCCGCCGCCGGACACGCCGAACGGGTTGTTGCCGGGACCACGCGCCGGGGGGCGCGGGGCGTTGCCGCCCGGGCCGGGACGACCGGCAGGGGCGCCGCCCGGGCCGGGACGACCGGCGGCAGGCGTACCGGGACGCGGCGGAACCGCGCTCGGGCCCGGACCCGGCGGACGCGGCCGCGAGCCGGGATCGGCCGGCGGCTGCTGCGCGCGACGCTCGGCGTCACGGGTGCGGGCGGCCTGAGCGGCCTTGACCGCGGCCTCCTGTTCGGCCTTCAGCGCCGAGGCACGCAGCTCGGCGGCCGCCACCTCGATGTCGTGCGCGCTGGCCGGCTTGGCGACCGGGCCGGGAGTCGGACCGGGACGGGCCGGACCGGGACGAGCCGGACCCGGGGTGGGTCGAGTGGCTGCCGGACGGCCGGGAGTGGTGGGAGCCGCCGGGGTCGCCGGAGCGCTGGGCGCTCCCGTGGCCGGGGCGGTGGGACGACGCGGCGGCGCGGGCCGGGCGCTCGTCGGGGACTTGGGCGCGCCGGAGGCGGCGCCGGGGGTCGCGGCGGGCGCGGGGGCACCGCCGCCGTTCTGGGTCTCGAGCGCGCCTCGCAGCCGCCGGGCCACGGGGGCCTCAACGGTGCTGGAGGCGGACTTGACGAACTCGCCCATCTCCTTGAGCTTGGCGAGAACGGTCTTGCTGTCGACCCCGAGCTCCTTGGCGAGCTCGTGTACGCGGGCCTTTCCTGGCACTGCACTCCTCACTTCGAGGTCGTGCGAGCCGAACCCGCAGCGACCTCACTCGTGCACTAGAAGCCTGGTCATTTCAGGGACTTCATCGTGTGCTCATGTCGGTCGTCCTACCTTGCTGTCCGGGTGGGGCGCCAACGCCCCACCATCGGTGGCTCCGGGCGGTCGAGAGACCGCACGGATGTGCTCGGCCAGCAGCCCGGTGTCAGCAACACCGGAAAAGCGCAGCGCCCGCCCGAAGGCGCGACGCCGCTCCGCCAGCGCGAAGCAAGCCGGATCAGGATGCAGGTGCGCTCCCCGACCCGGCAGTCGGCGGCCCGGATCGGGCTGGAGCCGGAGGTCTTCCCCCGCTCCCACCACGACGAACCGCACCGCAACAAAACGAACCAGTGTGTTGGCTGGTGCACGTGAACGGCAGCCGACACAGGTGCGCATCGGCCCAGCCGCAGACAAGTCTACTCCCCCACCCCCGGCTGCGCGTATTCGGTCAGCTACCGGCTTCGGCCGCATCGTGCTCGCTTGCCTCGCCCCGGGCGACGCCGGCCGGCTCGTTGTCCGGCTTGATGTCGATCCGCCAGCCGGTCAGCCGGGCGGCGAGCCTGGCGTTCTGCCCCTCCCGGCCGATGGCCAGGGACAGCTGGAAGTCCGGAACGGTCACGCGGGCGGTCCGGGCGGCCAGATCGACCACCTCGACGCGCAGCGCCTTGGCCGGCGAGAGCGCGTAGCCGACGAACTGCGCCGGGTCGTCCGACCAGTCGATGATGTCGATCTTCTCACCGTGCAGCTCGCTCATCACGGCACGAACCCGCTGGCCCATCGGCCCGATGCAGGCGCCCTTGGCGTTCACGCCGGGCACCGTGGACCGGACCGCGATCTTCGTACGGTGCCCGGCCTCCCGGGCGATCGCGGCGATCTCCACCGTGCCGTCGGCGATCTCCGGCACCTCGAGCGCGAAGAGCTTCTTGACCAGGGCCGGGTGCGAGCGGGACAGCGTGATCTGCGGCCCGCGGAAGCCCTTGGCCACGTGCACCACGATGCACCGGATCCGGGCGCCGTGGTCGTAGCTCTCGCCCGGGACCTGCTCGGACTGCGGCAGGACCGCCTCGAGCTTGCCCAGGTCGACGATGATGATGCCCTTCTCGGCACGGGCGGCGTCCGCCTGCACCACGCCGGTCACCAGGTCACCGTCGCGGCCCGAGTACTCGCCGAAGTGCGCCTCGTCGGTCGCCTCCCGCAGCCGCTGCAGGATCACCTGCTTGGCGGTCATCGCCGCGATGCGGCCGAAGTCGTGCGGGGTGTCGTCCCACTCCCGGACCACCGTGCCGTCGTCGTCCATCTCCTGGGCGTAGACCAGGGCCGCGCCGTTCTTGCGGTCGATCTCCACCCGGGCGTGGCTCTCCGCGCCGTCGGTGTGCCGGTACGCGGTCAGCAGCGCGGTCTCGATCGCGGCGAGGATCGTGTCGAACGGGATCTCCCGCTCACGCTCCAGCGCACGCAGAGCCGCGAGGTCGATGTTCATGAGTCCTCGTCCTCCCCTCCGAAGTCGTCCCCGTCGTCGTCGAGCTCGGCCTCATCGAATTGGGCCTCGTCCAGTCGCTTGAACTCGATCTGCACCTTGCCGGGGCCGAGGTCCGGATAGGCGATCTCACGCTGGTCCAGCACGATGCCCCGGTCGTCGGCCGCCGTCACCCGGCCGGTCACGCCGTTGACGGCGACCAGCCGGCCGACGTTGCGCCGCCAGTGCCGGGGCAGGGTCAGCGGCCGGTCCACACCGGGCGAGCCGACCTCGAGCTGATACTCACCGGCGATCACCTCGCCGCCGGTCTCCTCGGCCGCGTCCAGCGCCGCCGAGATCGCCCGCGACACCACGGCCACGTCGTCCAGGTTGATGCCACCGTCGGTGTCGACCAGCACCCGCAGCAGGTGCCGGCGACCGGCCCGGGAGAGGTGAACGTCCTCGAGGTCGTAACCGGCCTCGGCCACCACCGGCTCGATCAGGGCGACGACTCGGGTCTTCACCGCGGCGAGGTCGATCCGCGGGGCGGCCGGTGGGCGATCGGCAGGGCGGCCGGCGGAGCGATCGGCCGATCGATCGGCGGGGCGGCGTTGGCCGGGTCGAGCGCCTGCGCGACCACGCTGCGTCATCGGAGCCACCCCTTTCCACAACCGACAGAAACAAACCGGAAACACCGGCCAGCCGCCGGGCGAAAACCCCCGGCGGCTGCGCAGAGCGTAACGCGCCGCAGGCACGGGCCGTTCCCCGCCGCTCCGAATCCTCACCATGCGCTGGTCAACGCCTGGGTGCTCACCGGGTGGTGTCGATGGTGTTGACTGTTCGCCGTGGGGACGTGGGGACGGCGACGGCTGCTCGTGACGGCCGCCGGGGTGACGCTGAGTGGGTCGACGCTGACGGGCTGTGGACTTTTCGACAGTGACCCGCCGCCGACCCCCGAGCCCGACCCGATGCAGCCGGTGCTGGACGAGGCGAGGGCCCTGGCCGCCCGGTACGACCAGCTCGCGCTGACCAAGCCCGATCTCTCCGCCCGGCTCACCCCACTGGGTGACGACCACAAGGCACACATCGCCGAGCTGTCCCGCCTCATCGAGCCGGCGGCCGCACAGAGCACGAGTGCCGGCGCGAGTGCCGGCGCGAGTGCCGGCGCGAGTGCGAGCGCGGCCGCCGTCGAGAGCTCCCTCTCCCAGCTGCGGACGGCCGAGCAGACCGCTCAGCGCACCGCCGTCACGGTGGCGCGGACCGCGGAGCCGGACCGGGCCGCCCTCCTGGCGTCGATCGCCGCCTGCCGCGCCACCCATGTGGAGGCGCTGCGGTGAATGAGCAGCTCAGTGCGGCGTTGTCGGCCGAGGAGGCCGCGATCTACGCGTACGGGACGATCGGGGTGCACCTCACCGGGACCGACCGCGAGCTGGCCCGCAGCGCCGAGGCCGACCACCGCGCCCGCCGCGACCAGCTGGTCGCGAAGCTCGACCAGCTCAAGGCCAGCGCCCCGCCCGCGCCGGCCGGCTACGACCTCCCGTTCCCGGTCGCCGACCGCGCCGCCGCCCTCAAGCTGGCCGTCCGGATCGAGGACGGCGTGGCACAGGCCTGGCGGGCCGCGGTCCGGACCACCGCCGGCGCCGACCGCGCCTCCGCCCTGAGCGCGCTGAGCGCGAGCGCCGTGCAGGCGACCAAGTGGCGCAGACGCGCCGGCATCAAGCCCCTGACCATCGCTTTTCCCGGCAAGCCATAGACGATTTTCCCGGCGAGCCATAGACAATGATGTGGTGCAGCAGGACGAGATCGACGTCACCGGTCCACGCGGCTATCTGGCCGTCCGCCTGCGGGATGTGATCCAGGCGCGCTGGTCCGCCGAGGTGCGGGCCATCGGCGTCCACGGCTCGCTGGCGCACGGCGACGACACCGACGGCAGCGACGTCAACCTCGTGGTGGTCACCTACCGCCAGACCGGCCCGCGCCCGGCACTGCGCAAGGTGGACGGCGTGATGGTCGACCTGACCGTGGTCAACGCCGACGAGGGCATGCGCCGGGCCCGGGAGCTGACCCCGCGCTGGCCGCTGATCGCGGACCGGTACGTGACCACGAAATCACTGTTCGACCCGCACGGCTGGTTCGCCGCCCAGCGCGACGCCCACCTCGGCAAGCTGGCCGAGACGCGACCCGGCGAGTTCACCGGGCTGGCCCGGCGCAACTGGTGCGTCGCCTCGGCCGCCCACGTCCGCGCGGTCCGGCTCGCCGAGTGGTACGAAACGGACGCCGCCCTGGTGCTGATCGCCGAGGCCAGGCTGCACGCCGCGATGGTCGCCGGCCTGCTCAGCCGCACCTACTTCCGCAACCGGGCCGACGCGGTGAAGCGCACCGGCCTGGCCGGCGCCGACATGACCGAGCTCGGCGCGGTCCTCAAGCAGCAGGCGGAGGAGCTGACCGCCCGCGGCCGCCCGGTGGACGGCAGCCTGAAGGACCTATTCGAGTAGCGCGCCGATCCCGTAGGTCACGGCGGCGGCCAGCGCGCCCAGCGTGAGCTGACGCAGGCCGCTGAGCACCCACGACCGGCGGGTGAAACGCGCCACCAGCGCGCCGACCACGAACAACCCCAGACCGCCCACCCCGAGCGCGAGCCACAGGTTGTCGAAGCCCAGAAGGTACGGGATCAGCGGAACCGCCGCGCCCACGGCGAAACACAGGAACGACGACACCGCGGCGGTCCAGGGGCTGGGCAACTCGTCGGGCACGACGCCCAGCTCCTCCTGGGCGTGCACCCGCAGCGCCTGCTCCGGTTTGTCCTTCAGCACGTCCGCGACCTGCCGCGCGAGATCGACCGGCAGCCCGCGCGCGGTCCACATCTCGACCAACTCGTCCGCCTCGCCGGCGGGGTTCACCCGCAGCTCGTGCAACTCGACGGCGAGCTCGGCGGCCACCTGCTCGTTCTGCGTCCGCACGCTGGTCCACTCGCCGATGCCCATCGAGATGGCCCCGGCGACCAGGCCGGCGACCCCGGCCAGGACCAGGGGACCCTGTGCGGCGCCGACCCCGGCGATCAGCGCGATGTTCGTGACCAGGCCGTCCATCGCGCCGAACGTGGCGGCCCGCAGCCACCCGCCGGAGACGTCGGCGTGATGATGTTCTACGGGAGTGTCAATATCTCGGCCCCGTCCTCGGTGACCACCAGCGTGTGCTCGAACTGGGCGGTCCATTTGCGGTCCTTCGTGACAACCGTCCAGCCGTCGGACCACAGCTCGTACTCGTAGGTGCCCAGGGTGATCATCGGCTCGATGGTGAAGGTCATCCCCGGCTCCATGATGGTGTCGAGTCGCGGGTTGTCGTAGTGCGGGATGTAGAGGCCGGAGTGGAACGTCTCGGCGATGCCGTGGCCGGTGAAGTCGCGCACCACGCCGTAGCCGAAGCGGCGGGCGTACGCCTCGATGACCCGGCCGATCGCGTTGATCGGGCGGCCCGGCGCCACCGCGCGCACGCCCCGCATCATCGCCTCGTGCGTACGCTCCACCAGCAGCCGCACCTCCTCGGAGACGTCACCCACGCAGAACGTCGCATCGGTGTCGCCGTGCACCCCGCCGATGTACGCGGTCACGTCGACGTTGATGATGTCGCCGTCCTCGATCACCGTGGTGTCCGGGATCCCGTGACAGATCACCTCGTTGAGCGACGTGCAGCACGATTTCGGGAAGCCCTTGTAGCCCAGCGTCGACGGGTACGCGCCGTGGTCGATGAGGAACTCGTGCACCACCCGGTCGATCTCGTCGGTGGTCACCCCCGGCTTGCAGTGCTCACCGGCGAGCTGAGTGGCCTGCGCGGCGAGCCGGCCCGCGAGCCGCATCTTCTCGATCGTCTCGGGCGTCTGCACGTGCGACCCACGCCACTCTTTCGGGCGCTTCTTCCCCACGTACTCCGGCCGGACGATGGATCCCGGCACCGCACGCCAGGGCGACTGCTTACCCGGCACCAGGGGGGCACGAACACTCATTCCACCAGCCTATCGCTGCCGAATGAGCGCCGTTGAAAGGAACGTAACGGCTCGGTTGCCCACATTGAACCGGTTGTTGCCGCCGCCGAAGACGCTGTGTCATCGTGCATGCGTGGATCAAGACTTCACCGCCACCGGCGAGGTCGCCGGCGACCGGGTCACGGTCGTGGTGACCGGCGAGGTGGACATGTCGACCGCGTCGGCCATGTTCGACGCGGCGACCCCCGACGGGGCCCGGGCCGCGACGCTCGACCTGACCGGCGTCACGTTCTTCGACTCCGCGGCCATCCATGCGCTGGTCCGGCTCAACGAGCGCTACGCGGGCGAGATCAAGGTCATCACGTCACCGCAGGTGCTGCGCGTGCTGGACATTTCGGGGCTGTCGGGGCAGCCCTGGGTCACGGCCGGCTGAGCGGACGCCGCAGCGCCACCGTCGTCCCCTGATCGGATCGGGTCACCGACAGCTCCGACAACGCCCCGATCAGCGCCAGTCCCCGCCCCCGGAAGCCGGCCCCGGACGAGGGCCGCCACGTCCCGGTGTCCTGGATCGTCACGGTGACCGCGTCATCGTCCAGCGATGCCGACACGGTGATCACCGGCTCGGCCGGGTCGACCGGGTGCTCGATCGCGTTGGCCGCCGCCTCCGACACGGCCACGGTCAGGTCGAAGACGTCCTGCTCCGGCACCTCGTGCGCGATCAGGAAGTCGTCCAGGCGGCGGCGCAGGACGCTCAGCCGGGTCGGGTCGGCCTCCAGCCGCAGCACGAACTCGCGCGGCTCGGTGACGTGCAGCGCGAGCAGGGCGATGTCGTCGCGCCGGGTCTGCCGGGACGCCTTGGCCAGCAGCACGTCCAGCAGGTCCTCGACGTGGTCGGCGGGCTTCGCCACGTCGCTGATGAGGTCGGCCAGGCCGGCGTCGATCCCCCGGTCGCGGTCCTCGATCAGCCCGTCGGTGTAGAGCAGCAGGCGGGTCCCGGCGGCCAGCTCGGTCTGCCGGGTCGGATATTCGATGTCGCGCAGGGCGCCGATCGGCGGGCCCATCGCGGCCGGGTAGAGGAACGTGCCCTCGTCGCCCGGCTGGGCCAGCACCGGCGACGGGTGCCCGGCCGAGGCGTAGGAGAGCCGGCGGGTGCGGGGGTCGAAACTGATGCACACCACGGTGGCGAACTGCCGCCGGCCCAGGTTGTGCACCAGGCGGTTGAGGCGGGTCAGGCTCTTCCCGCAGTCGAAACCCTCGAGGATGTACGCGCGCAGAGCGTTGCGCAGCTGCCCCATGCCGGCGGCGGCCTGCACGCCCTTCCCGACGACGTCCCCGATAACCAGGAACAACCCGTCCCGCGAAGGGATCACGTCGTACCAGTCGCCGCCGACGTCGGCCTCGCTGCTGCCCGGCAGGTAGCGCGCGGCCACCACCGCGCCCGGGATCTTCGGCAGCGACGCGGGCAGCAGGCTGTGCTGCAGCGTGCTGGCGATCCGGTGCTCGGCCTCGTAGAGCCGCGCGTTCTCCAGCCGCAGGCCGATCAGCCGGGCGAGCTGGGTGAGCAGCGCGGGCTCCAGCACGCCCGGCTCCTCCACGCTCGCCCAGACGCTGATCTCGCCGCGCACCTCACCGGAGGTGTCCAGCAGCGGGAGCACCGAGACCGGCTCGGCGTCCGGCGCGGCGCCACCGTCGACCTCTGCCCGGACACCGGGCGCGGTCACCAGGACACGGCCGGCCGAGGTCATGGCTCGCACGTGCCGGGCCGCCACGTCGAGCACCTCGGCGGTGGTCTTGACCGTGTTGACCGCCGCGGCCGCGTCGACCAGGCCGCGCAGGCGGGAGATGATCTGCCGGCGGACCTGGCCCAGCTCGAGGTTCGCGCGGACCCGCGCGGTCAGGTCCCGGGCCGAGAACGGCTTCACCAGGTAGTCGTCGGCGCCGGCGGTCAGGCCCTCGACCGAGGCCTCCTCGCCGGCCCGGGCGGAGAGCACGACGATCGGCACGTCCCGGGTTCGCTCGTCCGCCCGCAGCGCCTCGATCAGCCCGAATCCGTCCAGCCGCGGCATCATCACGTCGGTCAGCACCAGGTCGTAGTGGTCCTGCCGAGCGGTCTCCAGCGCCGCCTGGCCGTCGTTGACCGCGGTCACCTCGAAGTGCGGCTGCAGCAGCCGGCTGACGTGGTCGCGCAGATCGGCGTTGTCGTCGGCGAGCAGGATCCGGCCGCGCCGGCCGGCCTGGACGGCGCCCACGGCCGGCCGGGCCGACCCGGGCCCGCCGGAGTCGCCGGTCCACCAGTGCGCCTCCTCGACGTAGAGGCGCGGTTCCATCTCCTCGCCGATCAGCGAATCGTCGTGGACGAGGTGCTCGGGCGGCAGGTGGCCCGTACCGAAGGGGATCCGCACGGTGAAGACGCTGCCGCGACCGACCTCGTTCTGTGCGGTGGCCGTGCCGCCGTGCAGCTCGGCCAGCTCGCGCACCAGCGCCAGGCCGATGCCGGTGCCCTCGTGACTGCGCGACCACGTGCTGGTTACGCGGTGGAAGCGGTCGAAGAGCAACGCCTGCTCGTCCTCGGGGATGCCCACGCCGGTGTCCTCGACGGTCAGCACCGCGTCGCCGTCGGCGGCCGCGACCCGCACCGTGATGCCGCCCTCCCGGGTGAACTTGACCGCGTTGGAGAGCAGGTTGAAGACGATCTTCTCCCACATCTCGCGGTCCACGTGCACCGGCGCCGGCAGCGGCGGGGTGTCGACGTCGAGGCGCAGCCCGGCGCGCTCGATCGCCGCGCGGAAGGTGCCGGCCAGCCGGGCCGTGTAACCGGCCAGGTCGGTCGGGCGGTACTCGGCACGCATCCGCCCGGACTCCAGCCGGGAGAAGTCGAGCACCGTGTTGACCAGCTTGAGCAGGCGGATCCCGTTGCGGTGCATGAGCTGCAGGCGGTCGCGCAGCTCGGGCGCCGGGACACCGTTCAGCAGATCCTCGAGCGGGCCGAGGATCAGGGTCAGCGGGGTACGGAACTCGTGGCTGACGTTCGAGAAGAAGTTGGTCTTCGCCGTGTCCAGCGCGGCCAGCTCCGCGGCCCGGCGGCGCTCCTGCTCGTATGCCCGGTGATTGGCCACCGCCCGGGAGATCTGCGCGGCCACCAGGTCGACGAAGTCGCTGTACTCCGAGTCCAATGCCAGGAACCGGCTCAGCCCGACGACCAGCGCCCCGGCGCTGCCGGTGCCGACGGCGATCGGCAGGACGAGCGCCTCGGCGGCCGCGTCCGGCGGCGGGTCGGCACAAACCAGGCTCGCCTCGACCCGGCGCGGCAGGCCTGCGAGGTCCGGCCGCACCGGCACGGCTCCGGTCCAGCCCATCATCTCGACCTCGCGGCCGGTGGCCGGATCGTCCAGCCAGAGCGCGGAGAACGGGATGTCCGTCCGGCCCTCCGAGAGCACCTGTGCCACCTGGGCCCCGAGTCCGGCCTGGTCGGTCTCGTCGGCGAGACGCCGGCCGAGCGCGCTGAGCGCGCGCAACCGGCGCTCGCCGAGCACCCGGCCGGTGGTGTCGCTGGTGATGCACATGACCCCGCTGACCGAGCCGTCGGCCGCACGGATCGGGTCGAACGAGATGTCGAAGTACGTCTCCTCGAGGAAGCCGTGCCGCTCGAGCATGAAGGGGTGATCGGCGGCCCAGAACGACTCGTCGCTGGTCACCACGCCGTCAAACAACTCCTGCAGCACTCCCCACGCCTCGGCCCACATCTCGCGGCCGGGCCGGCCCAGCGGACCGGGGTGCTTGACGCCCATCGTCGGGATGTACGCGTCGTTGTAGAGCGCGCAGTAGTCCGGCCCGTGGAAGATGACGATCTGCGCGCGCGACGCCAGCATGGTGGCGACGGCGTTCTGCAGCTCCTGCGGCCACTGCTGCGGCGGACCCAGCGGGGTGGTCGACCAGTCGAGCTCCCGCATCCGGCGGCCCATCTCGCCGCCGCGCTCGAACGCCGTCCGCAGCCGCTGTGGCAGGGCGTCGTCCGGGCCCACGCTCACCCCTCCAGCTATGCGGTCACGTCAGGTTAGGCACGGTAACACCGCCGGGCGCCAGCCACCGCTCGAGATCACCCGGTCAGTCGAGCGCGGGAAGGCCGTCGATGCTCTCGGAGTTTTTGAGCTTGCGATATGCGGCGAGCGCGGCGTCGTCCTTGCGCTCGCCCCAGCGCAGCAGCACATCGCGGTCGCCCTCGTAGCTCATCAAGGGCACGGCGTAGCCACAGGAATCGCTGACCCGGTGCACCGCGACGTCGATGATCGACCGGGCTCCGTGCGTGTCCGGCGACTCCGGGAACCACGACAGCATCTCGCCGAACGACGGGTCGGTGACCGGGATCACCCGGCCGGTGCCGTACAGCCGGACGATGTTGGGCGGGCCCTCGAAGGCGCAGAACATCAGCGTGATCCGGCCGTTGTCGCGCAGGTGGGCGATCGTCTCGGCGCCGCTGCCGTGAAAGTCGAGATACGCCACCCGCAGCGGATCCAGCACCACGAAGGTGCCGGTCATTCCCTTGGGCGAGACGTTGACATGGCCCTCGCCGGCCGCGGTGGCCACGAAGAACATCCGTTGCGCCGCGATGAACGCCCGCAGCTTCTCGTTGATGTCCTGGTGCACTTTCATGCGGCCAGCGCCGGTCGGCTCAGCCCCGAGTGCCGCGCGGCCGCCTCGTTCAGCGCCGCGAAGACCCGCAGGTCACCGGTGCGCTCGGGGTGCCACTGCACGCCCAGCGCGAAGGTGCGCGACGGGTGCTCGATGACCTCGAGGACGTTGTCGTCGGGGCACCAGCCGGTGGCGATGAACTCACCCGGATCGTCGACGCCCTGGTGGTGGAAGGAGTTGACGGTCAGCCGCCGGCCGAGCAGCGCATGTGCCCGCGAGCCCGGCTTGACCAGCACCTCGTGCCGGCCGTACGCGCTGGCGCCGGCGGCCATCGGGTCGGCGCCCGCGGCGGCGCGGTGGCGATCGTGGCCGAGCAGATCGGGCAGGTGCTGGTGCAGCGACCCGCCTGACGCCACGGCCATCACCTGCATCCCGCGGCAGACGCCCAGGGTCGGCAGGTCCATCTCGAGCGCCGCCCTCATCAGCATCAGCTCGCTGGTGTCGCGCGGCTCGTCGATGTCGATCTCCGGGTGCCGCGCGGCACCCCAGTGCATCGAGTCGATGTCGGCGCCGCCGGCGAACATGATGCCGTCCAGCGACTCGAGGACGTCGATGCCGGGCTCGTCGGGGGTGATCAGGACGGCTCGGCCGCCGGTGGACTGGACGGCCTTGACGTAGGTCATCGGCAACATGCCGACCATCACGTCGTTGTTGTTGTACTGCACCTGCCGGGCGTAACAGGTGAGTCCGATCAAGGGCCTGCGCATGAGGAGCGGTCCTCCGTTTCCTCGCCTTTGCGTGTCGTCCCTTCGTTGCAACGCATCAGGACGCCGCAGCATTCACCAATGCGCCGAACAATCTGACATCTCTGTTCAGCTCGGGGTGCCACTGCACGCCGAGCAGGAACCTGCGGGCCGGGTCCTCGACCGCCTCGGGCAGCCCGTCCTCGGCCCGGCCGGTGACCCGCAGCGTGCCCGGGTCAGCGACGCCCTGGTGGTGGTAGCAGTGGATCGACAGGTCGTCGCCCATCAGCGCGGCGATCCGGCTGCCGGGCTCGAACCGCGCGTCGTGGGTGCCGTAGACGCCGGGCGCCGGCCGGTGCTTCTCGTGGCCGAGCACGTCGGGCAGGTGCTGGTGCAGCGAGCCACCGGCCGCCACGACGAGCAGCTGCATGCCGCGGCAGACGCCGAGGATCGGCAGGTCGGCGTCGAGCGCGGCGCGGGTCAGCGGCAACTCCCCCGCGTCGCGCCGGGCGTCGTTCACCGTGAGCGGCGAGGGCTCGGCGCCATAACAGGACGGGCCCAGGTCGGCTCCGCCGGCAAGGATCAGACCGTCGAGGGCGCGCAGCACGTCGGTGTCGGCGTCGTCGGGCGGCAGTAGCACGGCCCGGCCGCCGGCCAGCGTGACGCCCTCGACGTACGCGTGCGGGATCAGGGTCGTCGGCAACTCCTGCCAGACGCCCCACGTGGCCGGTTCCACATATGTCGTGATGCCGATGATCGGGCGCATCGCCCCACCGTAGTCAGGTGAAGTTACGGATCAAGTGTTACGCGGCGCCACTCACGGTCGAGCGGCGCCGCGTCACAGGCCCTTCACCCACTCGCACGGCGGTCCGGCGCTCGTGCAGGTGGGGATTCGACCCCTTCGCCCTGGTCATGCTGCGGGCGTGCTCTTGTCGTTCCCACACGGCTACGACGTAAACACGGTTTATAGAGGGGTCACATAGGCGCCCGTGATACCTCCGTCGACGACGAATTGCGAAGCGGTCATGAACGACGCGTCGTCGCTCGCGAGGAACGCCACCGCGGCGGCGATCTCCTCGGCCTCCGCGAACCGGCCCATCGGGATGTGCACGAGCCGGCGGGCGGCCCGCTCGGGGTCCTTCGCGAAGAGCTCGATCAGCAGCGGGGTGGCCACCGGACCGGGGCACAGCGCGTTCACCCGGATGCCCTCGCGCGCGAACTGCACGCCCAGCTCCCGCGTCATCGCCAGCACCCCGCCCTTGCTCGCGGTGTAGGCGATCTGCGACGTGGCCGCGCCCATCAACGCCACGAACGACGCGGTGTTGATGATCGAGCCCTTGCCCTGCCGCCGCATGTGCGGGATGGCGTACTTGCAGCCGAAGAACACCGACGTGGTGTTGATCCGCAGCACCCGTTCCCAGGCGTCGAGGCCGGTGTCGAGGATCGAGTCGTCCTCGGGCGGCGAGATGCCGGCGTTGTTGAAGACGATGTCGAGCCGGCCGTGGCGCTGCGCGACGCCATCCATCAGCGACCGCACCGACTTCTCGTCGCCGACGTCCACCCGGACGAACTGACCACCGATCTCGGCCGCGGCTTTCTCCCCGGCCTCCGCCGAGATGTCGGCGCACACGACCCTCGCGCCCTCGGCGGCGAACCGCCGCGCGGTCGCCAGCCCGATCCCACTGCCGGCGCCGGTGATGACCGCGACCCGGTCCTGCAAGCGTTCCAACTAAGCCTCCGTCGCGATGAACACGTTCTTGGTGTCGGTGAACGACAGCAGCGCGTCCGGACCCAGCTCGCGGCCCAGCCCGGACTGCTTCATCCCGCCGAACGGGGTCCAGTAGCGCACGGACGAATGGGAGTTGACGCTCAACGCGCCGGTCTCCACCGCCCGTGAGACCCGCAGCGCCCGCCCGAGGTCGCGGGTCCAGAGGCTGCCGGACAGGCCGTACTCGGTATCGTTGGCGAGCCGGACCGCCTCCTGTTCGTCGCGGAACGGCAACACCGACAGCACCGGGCCGAAGACCTCCTCGCGCCAGTGCCGATCGCCGGTGGAGTGGGCGAGCAGCACGGTCGGCGGGAACCACCAGCCGTCGCCGTCCGGCGCCGAGCCGGTGAACGCGACGTCGGCGCCCTCGACGTAGGACGCGACGGACTTGCGCTGCGCGGCCGAGATCAGCGGTCCCATCTCGGCGGTCTCCTCGGCGGGCGGGGCGACACGGAACGCGCGCACCGCCGGCTCCAGCAGAGCGAGGAACTCGTCGTACACGGAATCCTGAATGAGCAGCCGGGAGCGCGCGCAGCAATCCTGCCCGGCGTTGTCGAAGACACTGGCGGGTGCGGCCGCGGGCGCCGTGTGCAGGTGGGCGGCCGCGCATTCGTTGTTTGGGCTCATTGCCCCCCGCTCGAGCGGGGACCCGTTAAACTGGGGGGGGCAGCCGGGCAAGATAGC
>NZ_JBFAZH010000029.1:0-18424 GCF_040681735.1 Actinoplanes sp. NPDC051633
GTCAACCGGGAGGACCCGGACGAGGTGGTCGGCGACCGCCTGGACGACGCCACGCTGGTCGAGGCGATGGCCGACCTGGGTGCGGCGCAGCAGTATTCGGCCGAGGGCTACGCGCGCCTGCGCGCGTACGCCAGGGAGATGGCCGAGCTGCGGCACCGCCTGGACCAGCCCCTGCCCGACCTGCTGGCGGACATCGAGCGGACCATCGGCCTGGACGTCGAGGTGGCGGTGCGGGGCTGGCAGGCGGGCGACGCCGGGCTGGCCCGCGGCCACCTGGACGCGCTCGGCGACGTGGCGTCGCGGTATGCGGGCGAGACCGACGGCGGCACGCTCGCCGGGTTCCTGGCCTTCCTGACCGCGGCCGAGGAGGAGGAGCGCGGGCTCGAGCCGGGCCAGGTCGACGTGGTCGAGGGTGCGGTGCAGATCCTCACCGCGCACGCCGCGAAGGGCCTGGAGTGGGATGTGGTGTCGGTGGCGGGCCTGGCCAAGGGTGTGTGGCCGGGGATGGTGCGCAGCTCGGACCACTACCTGATGGGCATGGGCGTGCTGCCGTTCCCGCTGCGCGGCGACGCCGATGGGCTGCCCGAGCTGGATCTGTCGGACGCGCAGGATCAGAAGGACGTGGCCGGGGCGGTGGCCGCCTTCGGAGCCGCGTGGCGCGAGCACGACGAGCGGGAGGAGCGCCGGCTCGCGTACGTGGCGGTGACCCGCCCCCGACGGCTGCTGTTGTGCTCGGCGTACTGGTGGGGCGACGGCGTCAAGCGGCCGCGCGGCCCGTCGGTGTTCCTCGACGAGATTCGGGAGACCTGCCTGGCGGGCGCCGGTGTGGTCGACGTCTGGACGCCCGAGCCGGCGCCGGAGGCGGTCAACCCGAGCGCCGAGCTGGTCTCCTCCGCCGAGTGGCCGGCCGACCCGCTGGGCCCGCGCCGCCCGGCCGTGCAGGAGGCCGCCGACCTGATCCGCCGGATGATCGCCGCGCCCGACGCCGACACCGCCACCGCGTTCACCGAGCTGGACGAGCAGGACGCGGCCCGGGCCGCCGAGGTGGTCGGCCTGGCCCCGACGGGTGACGCTCCCATCGAGAGGTGGCAGCGGGAGGCGCGGATGCTGCTGGCCGAGCGCGAGGAGCGGGCCCGCCGAGACGGGCCGATCGAGGTGGCCATCCCGCCGCACCTGTCCGTGTCGCAGCTGGTCACGCTGCGCCGCGACCCCGACTCGCTGGCTCGTTCGCTGCGCCGCCCGATGCCGCAGCGCCCGGCGCCGTACGCCCGCCGGGGCACCGCCTTCCACGCCTGGCTGGAGCAGCGCTTCGGCTCGGTGCGCCTGCTGGACGTCGACGAGCTGCCCGGCGCGGCGGACGACGACGCGGCCGCCGACGAGGAGCTCGCCGCGTTGCAGGCCGCGTTCCTGGCCGGCGAGTGGGCGGACCGCACCCCGGTCGAGGTGGAGGTGCCGTTCGCCACGACGATCGCGGGCGTGGTGGTGCGGGGGCGGATGGACGCCGTGTTCGCCGACCCCGGGGGCCGGTACGACGTGATCGACTGGAAGACCGGGCGTCCGCCGGGGCCGGCGGAGGCGGCCGCGGCGGCGGTGCAGCTGTCCGCCTACCGGATCGCCTGGGCGTCGCTGGCCGGCGTGCCGGTGACACACGTCCGGGCGGGCTTCCACTACGTCCGGGAGGGCTCGACGGTCCGCCCGGCCGACATGCTCGACGAGGCGGAGCTGCGGGAGCTGCTGAGCGCCATCCCCGAGGTGGGCCAGAACCCCGAAGGGGATTAAAGGGCGGCCGCCAGCAGGTGCAGCAACGCGGCCGCGTACGCCTGCTCGGCGGTCGAGGCCGTGAACGACCGCTCCTCGCCGAGCAGAACGGTCTGGACGTCGAACTCCGCATCCGTGGCGCGCAGCGCCCGGAACGTGCCGCCGAGCATCTCACGCAGCTGATCCTCGCGCGGCAGCCAGAGCGCCTCCTCGATCTCGACGTCGTCCAGCGCCCACTCCGTGGTGCCGTTGAAGCCGATCACCCGGCCCTCGGGAACCTGATAGACCTCGATGGTCATATTGCTCAGCACGAAGACCTCTTCGTCCAGGTCACGGTCCGGAATGGCGAATCGGTCGCCCGCTGCCGGCTTCCAGACCAGGCCCGCCTCTTTGAGCTGCTGTGCCAGCTGCACGTCGATCACCGAATGCCCTCCCTCGTCGTGCTAGGCTCCGCTTGTTGTCAGTTTGGTTCCCAAGTACTTAGGAGCGCCTGTGGGGATTCTGCCCCAGGCGCTCTTTGTCGTAACCCGGGTCTTTCCGGTACGGGCGATCAGTACGACAGCACGAGATCCGCGAACTGCGGTTCTTACCACCCTCGTTGCCGCCGATAGTGGCGGGAACGTTCGACCGTCGAGGAGACGATCATGGTTACCGGCGTTGTGAAGTGGTTCAACGCGGACAAGGGCTTCGGGTTCATCACCCCGGACGACGGCGGCGCCGACGTCTTCGCCCACTTCTCCGCAATCCAGACCTCCGGCTACCGCAGCCTGGACGAGAACCAGCGGGTCGAGTTCGAGGTGACCCAGGGCCAGAAGGGCCCGCAGGCCGCCAACATCCGGCCGCTCTGAGGTAACGCAAGGTCCGGCGCCGCACTCCTGCAGGGGTGCGGCGCCGGCCGCGTTCCAGGACAGGATCTTGGGCCTAGGCCGGCGTCGGGTCGGGCAGGGGCGCGGCACCCCCGAGGTGGGCGGGCAGCCACCATCGATCACCCTCGCCGGCGGGCTTTTCCGGGTACGCGCGCTGCACCGCGTCCAGGAGCCCGCCGAGTCGCTCCCGCAACATCCAGGTGGCGTCCTCCACGGCCGGCAGCGGCGGCCCGACCTTGATCAGCACCGGCACGTGCCGCTTGGTCAGGTCTTTCTTCCGCCCCTTGGTCCACAGCCGGTGCGGGCCCCACACCACCATCGGAATCAGCGGCACCTGAGCCGCCCGGGCCAGCCGGGCCGCGCCGGTCTTCAACGCCTTCACCGTGAACGACTCGCTGATCGTGGCCTCCGGGAAGACGCCGACCACCTCGCCGCGCCGCAGCGCCGCCTCGGCCTCGGCGAACGACGCCGCGCCGGCCGACCGGTCGACCGGGATGTGCTTCATGCCCCGCATCAGCGGTCCGCTCACCCGGTGCGCGAACACCGACTGCTTGGCCATGAACCGGACCAGCCGTTTCGACGGCTGCGCGGCGAGCCCGCAGAAGACGAAGTCGAGATAGCTGACGTGGTTGCTGGCCAGCACCGCCCCACCGGTGGTGGGGATGTGCTCGGCGCCCTCGATGGTGATCCGCATGTCGAGGACCCGGAACATGGTCTTCGCCAGGCCGATGACCGGCGGGTACACGAGCTCCATCGACCGAACTTAACGGCCCAACCTGAAACTCGCCTGTGCTGGGCGCAACCTTTCACGTTCGGTGAGCGTCTTACTGGTGGACTGATCGAATCAAGCGCCAGGGAGGGCCGCAATCATGCGAACCCGGCATAGCGCCGCCACGCGTCGTGAGATGACTTTCGTGCTGAGCCTGGCCGTGATCGGCATCGCCTTGATCGCCCTCGTCGCCTTCGCTCCCTGGTACGAGCCCGTGATGCTCGGCTGATGTCCGGTCCGCAGCCGCGTGGTGTTCACTGGTAGGCGTGTCGGACGGATCGCAGCCCATCAGCACCTGGCAACGGCCGGGTGGTTCCTGGGGTTCCGGCACGGTCACCGCGCCGAGCCTGCCCCCGCCCGCTGATCCGCCGCCCCCCGCGCCACCCGGGCCGCCCGGCGGCAGCGGACCACAGCGGCGCAAGCGTCAGATGCTGATCTTCGGTGGCATCGCCGGCGCCATCCTCGCGGCCGGTCTGACCGTCATCCTGATCGTCGCCTTCTCCGGCCGCGGCGACCCGTTCGGCGGCGATGACGCGCAGGCGCCCACCGACGTGCGGCCGCCGCTGGCCCAGATGTGCCCGGCGCCCACCGTCCCGCCCAGCGCGGGGCCCTCGGCGGGGCCCAGTGCCGGTCCGCCGCCGACCGGCGCCCGCACCACCGACCAGGAGGCGGGCATCTCCTACAACGCGTACGGCGCGCCGTGGGAGCAGTGGACGACGGTATGGAAGGCCGGGACCCTCGAGGTGCCGTACCGCGTCGGGCAGCACTTCGTCACCGAGAGCTACGCCAGCGGCGAGTACCACGCCTCGATCCTGTCGGCGGCGGTCCCGGCGGCCGACAACGATGCGGTGACGCTGAACCTCGAGTGCGTCGGGCGCCAGGTCGCGGCGGACGTGCGGTCCTCGTACTACCCGCAGCCGAACACGCTGGAGCCGTTACGCGACGAGATGACCACGCTGGGCGGGCGCCCGGCGTGGGTGAGCGAGTTCCGGCTGCACTTCGAGGCGGCCGGGCTGGAGGCCAAGGACGAGCTCTCCGCCGTGGCGGTGATCGACGTGGGCAAGCCGACCGCGGCCGTGCTCTACGTCTCCATCCCCGGCACGCACAAGCAGTTCGACTACGTCATCGACGACGTGCTCTCCTCGGTCCGGGCCATCTGAAGCTCCCGCAGGTCGGCCAGCGTCCGGTGGTCGACGACGCCCTCGATCGCCTCCTGCACCGCGACCCACACGTCCCGCAGGCCGACCGCCGCGCCGTGGTAGGTGGCGGTCGCGGTGGGCAGGCCGCGGACCGTGGTGAGCGCGCCGCCGACCGCCCGGACCACATCGCCCACGGTGATCTCGTCCGCCGGGCGGGCGAGCTGGTATCCGCCGTCCACGCCGCGGTGGCTGTGCAGAAGGCCGGCGCGGCGCAGATCCAGCAGGATGCCCTGCAGGAAGCTCAGCGGGATGTCCTGGGCGGCGGCCAGCGTGGCCGCCTTCACCAGGGCGGGGTCGTCCGCGGCCACGGAGAGCATGGCGCGGACGGCATAGTCGGTGCGTGCCGAGACGTACACGGAAGCTTCCTCTCGTCCCGGATATTCATATCTTATGGATAGGAATAATGGACGCGATGGGATTACCCCGTCAAGGGCTCCGTGCCGGAAGGGCCGAAAACTCAGAAGGCGGCGGTCCAGGCCTCGGCGGCCTCGTGCAGCGCCTTGACCGTGGCCGGGTCGCCGGTGGACTCCCGCAACGCCCGCGCCGGCACGATGCCCGCCGGGCCGACCTCGCGCAGCCAGGGCGCGGCCAGCGCGGTGCGGTTGACCATCGCGAAGATGGCGACCACCTCGGCGGCCGCGGCCACCCGGCGGGCCGGCGGATCACTGCTCAGCACCGGCCCGGAGGCCCACCCGCGGAACTCACCGACCGAGTTGGCGCCCGCCAGAAACGCCGTCAGGTCCTCGCCGAGCACCTCGACACAGATCTCGACACCCTCGCGGATCCGCTGGTGCCCGGCGACCCGCTCGCGAACGGCGACTGACGTCATGAGGCCAGGATACGCCGATTCATCGACCCAGGTAGAGGTCGTTGACACGGTCTGCCAGAACGTCCAGGGCCGGCCGGCCGATCTCGATCGCGGCCACGAAGGCGGCCCACGAGTCGAGTGGGAAGTCGTCGACCTCCGGCATGCTCGCCGCGGTCAGGTAGGCCGGCAGCAGCATCGCGTTGTGGAACAGCCAGGGCACGTAGCTGCCGTCGGAGTCCCAGCCGTGCAGCTCGCTGGTGCGGTAGAGGTGCTCGCACAACTCCTCGCGGGACGACCAGCTCAGCATGTGCGCGTCGTGCTTGAGGTTCTTGATGTACGGGTTGTAGAGGTGCCCGGGCCCGAAGCCGAAGGTCTGCCGCCACTGCGCCCAGAGCAGCGCCTCGTCCCGCCCGCCCAGGGTCAGCACGTCACCGGTCGGGCTCTCCAGCAACATGCTGTTCAGGTACGGCCACAGGGTCAGCGGGATCAGCAACCGGCTCGCGTCCGTCCGCAGCATCGCCTGCACGATCGGCCACGCGTTCGCCTCCAGCGCGTCCCAGTCGGCCAGGTGCGGCACCGCCTTCACCGAAGCCAGCATGCTGTAGAGCGACGGGTTGCGGTCGCTGTAGAAGATCCGCCGCGCCACGCCCCACGGGTCGGTCGGGCGCAGCAGCGACTCCGGCGTCGGCACCCGCGGCAGCCGCTGGCTCTGGTCCACGAACTCGCCCAGGCTGACGAAGCGGACCGGCGCGCCCTGTCCCGTGTGGCCGATCCAGCGCACCAGATCGGCCCGGAAGCTGTCGGCCGCGTCCGCGTGGCGGGTGCCGACGTCGTCGAGCACCATCCGGACCTCGACGCCGAGCCGGGCCAGCGCGCCGGCCACGAAGGCCTGCACCATGTGGATCACCGACGCGCGCGGCCGCAGGCGCACCGGCCACAGCACCCGGGACGGGCGGCGGGCGCCCTGCTGCTGGGTCACCCAGCCGAACCGGCGCTCCAGCTGCAGCATCAGGCCGTTCACGTCGGCCGGGGGCTGCGAGTCGGGCTGGGTGACGAGCTGGCGTTCCCATTTGTGGTGCCGGGTCATGTGCCGGCGGCCGGTCTCGCGCGGCGGCACGATCACCCCGGCCCGGTCGGCCAGCGCCGGGAACAGCCGCTCGGTGTCGACCCCCGGGAAGCACTCGACCTCGGTGCCGATCCGCTCGGAGAGCCGGGCGCCGGTGCGCAGCGCCTCGTCCGGGTCGGGGTCGTAGAGGCCCCAGAGCACCCGGATCCGCCGGCGCCGGGCCACGATCGCGATCGCCGAGGCCATCGTGCCGGCCCAGTCGCTGCTGCCCAGCACGCAGACCGTGTCGCCGCGGATCAGCGCGGCCGCGCCGCTGACCAGTTCGGTCGCCTCGGCGAGCCGGGCCGGGTCGTGCAGCAGCCGGTGCCCGCGGATGTGCAGCGTGGGCCGCCAGAAGCCGTGCAGGTGGAAGACGCGGATCGCGCCGTCCGCGCCGGCCGAGGTGCCGTACCCGCCGTGCAGGTCGAGCGGGAGGCTGACGGCGAGGCCGTTGGCGGCGCGGACGGAGATCTCGATCAGGGGGTCGAAGTTGGTGGTGAGCACCCGGTTGTCGAAGGCGACCGCGGTCTGGGCCAGCAGGTGGCCGAGCGCCTGGATGCCGCGGGGCAGCCGCCAGCCGTACCGTTCGTTCTCCAGCGCCTCGCCGACCCCGCGCTCGACCCGCTGACCCAGGCCGCGCGTCGCCAGCGGCGACTCCATCGGGTCCTCCGGCGTGTACGCCTTCAGCACCGCCTGCTGCGCGATCACGTCGAAGGCGCCCGGCGAGACCCAGTCCGAGAACACCCGGCGGTACGCGCGGTAGACGTCGACCGGCGCCGGATCGGTCAGCCGGGCCCGGGCCTGCACCAGCGCCCGCTGCAGCGAACCCTCGTCGTTGCGGCCGGCCGCGTACTGGTCGGCGATCTCCAGCAGGCCCGGCGGCCGCGGCACGACGCTCGCGGTGACCCCGGAGCCGAGCATCAGCGTGATCTGCTCCGACCCGGTCAGGCTGGCCGACAGCCGGGCGAGCAGCATCGCCTCGCCGGGGCTGAGCTCCTCGTCGGTGGGAGAGCTCGGGGTGCCGGGGTCGGTCATCGGGCTGCCTGCAGGGACTGCCACAGCTCGCCGGGCCGCTCGGTGAACACCTGCCGGGTGGGCCGGCGGCTGACGATCAGCTCGCCGCGCTCGATGTAGTCCTCCAGCTCGCCCGGCCGCCAGCCCAGATAGCCGACGAAGACCCGCATGGTGTCCACCGTGTCCTCGAGATCCTCGGGTATCTGCGACAGGGCGATGGTGCCGAGCCGGTCGGCGCCCTCCTCGTCGGGCGGGCGCAGCGGGGTGAAGCGCAGCGGATGCGCGGCGCCGGCCCGCAGCATGGTCAGCACGATGTAGCCGTCGCGGGCCACCGGGCCGCCGTGGAAGAGCATCGCCGGGGTGCTGATCAGCGGGCGCCAGCGGTCGGGGAAGTCGGGCGGGATCTCGCGGTCCGGCCGGGTGAGGCAGACGCCCAGCGAGCCGGTCGCGTTGTGCCGCAACACCAGGACCGCGCGCTGGCCCAGCTCGTCGTCGATGAACCAGGGCGCCGCGTAGAGGACGGAGCCGGCCAGGTCGTGGCGCGGCAGGCGGGCGTTGTGTACGAGCGCGATGGCGGCGCCGAAGTCGCGGGCGCGCATCTCGGGGCGCTCGAAGCCGCGGCGCAGCATCGCGTCGCGTACCGATCGCCAGATGGTCTCCACCGTCAGAGCCGGCGGCGTCGCCTCGCGCGGGCCGGGCTGATATCCCTCGCGCAGGAAGCGCAGCAGCTCGCCGGTGAAGGCGGTGTGGATCTCGCCGTGCGGCGCCCGGGCCCGGCGGTTCGCCGGCGCAGAGACGAGCAGGCAGGTGCCGTCGGTGGCGGCCTTGTCGGCGACCGCGTCGGTCCCGGTGAACCCGGAGCCCAGCTCGGCGTCCGCCCGGCCGGAGTAACAGCAGTCCAGGATCACCAGGCGGCGCCGGGCGCGGGTGCCGGCCACCGCCCACCGGACCCAGTCGTAGGGCAGGCCCTCCTCGTGCGGCGCGTCCGGGTCACACGCCGGCAGGGCCAGGATCAGCTTGTCGTCGTCGGCCGGATCGACCAGGCCGTGCCCGGAGAAGTAGACGAGCAGCAGGCCGTCCCGCTCGGTCGCCGCGGCCGCCTCCCGCACCACCCGGCTCACCTCGCCGGGACTCTCCGGGTCGAGCAGCACGTGCACGTTGCCCGGCGGCACACCCCAGTAGGCGGGATCGCCCAGCAGGTCGGCGAGTCCCGTGACGTTGTTGCGGACCGGCGTCAGGTCCGGCAGGTGCTGATAGCCGGACACGCCGATCAGCACCACCTGGGACAGCGCCGCAGCGGCGACCTCGCTCATCGGTTACCGCTGCTCCAGCTCCCGCAACGCGGTCTCCAGAGCCTCCGGGGTGGACGCCTCGATCCTCGTGGTCCCGCCGCCGGCGTCCACATGGGTGATCACCAGCTCGGGTGGGCGCGGCCGGGACTCCCGCCACTGCCGGATCGCCAGCACCAGCTGTGCGGCCGAGAAGCCGCTGCCGATGATCAGCGAGAGCACGTCGACGAGCGTGCCCATCTCCTCGGGGTCCGTGCTGGGGGCGCGGGAGAGGTGCCCGTCGGACCGGGCGCCGGGCTCCTCGGCGAGCCAGCGGAACAACGACTCGCCGTCGGCGGCCGACGCGCATGTCAATCGCAGCTGAACCGCCATAACTCCCCATTGAGACATCGACCGAACGAATTGCCTTCGACCCGGAAAGTTATCACCGCCCTTCCAGGCGCTGGCGTACGCGCCCGGTACGCGGGCTAGATTCATGGGGTGGTGCGCAAAATGAAGATTCCCGCGACCCGGTATCCGGTGGAACGACTCACCCTCGACAACGGCCTGCGGGTGGTGCTGGCACCCGATCGCAGTGCTCCGGTCGTCGGCGTGGCCGTGGTCTACGACGTCGGCATCCGCTCCGAGCCGGAGGGGCGCACCGGGTTCGCGCACCTCTTCGAGCACCTGATGTTCCAGGGCTCGGCCAATCTGGAGAAGCTGGTGCACGCCCGGCACGTGCAGGGCGCCGGCGGCAGCTTCAACGGCTCCACCCATCTGGACTACACCGACTACTACGAGGTGCTGCCGTCCGGTGGTCTGGAGCGGGCGCTGTTCCTCGAGGCCGACCGCATGCGCGGCCCCCGGCTCACCGAGGAGAACCTGCGCAACCAGGTCGACGTGGTCAAGGAGGAGATCCGGGTCAACGTCCTGAACCGGCCGTACGGCGGCTTCCCGTGGCTCAAGCTGCCGCCGGTGGTCTTCGACACCTTCCCCAACGCGCACGACGGGTACGGGTCGTTCGAGGATCTGGAGAGCGCCACGCTGCCCGACGCCGAGGAGTTCTTCGAGCGCTACTACGCCTGCGGCAACGCGGTGCTGTCGGTGGCCGGGGACTTCGACGTCGCGAAGATCACGCCGCTGATCGAGCGCCACTTCGGCGACGTCCCGGCCCGGCCCGCCCCTGAGCGGCCCGACTTCGACGAGCCGGATCTGGCGGCGGAGAAGCGGGAGTCGTACACCGACCGGCTGGCCCCGCTGCCCGCGGTGGCCTCCGCCTGGCGGGTGCCCGACCCGGTCAACTCGTTCTCCGACTACCTGCCGTTCCTGGTGCTGGCCGAGGTGCTCACCGACGGCGAGGCGTCCCGGCTCGTGGAGCGCCTGGTGCAGCGTGACCGCACGGCGACCAGCATCGGCGGCTACATCGGCTTCATGGGCGACGAGTTCGGGGTGCGCAACCCGACCGCGATGCTGCTGCAGGCGCACATGCCGCCCGGCGGGGACGCGGAGAAGGTGTTGCGCACCGTGGACGAGGAGCTCGACCGGCTGGCGTCCGACGGGCTGGGGGCCGGAGAGCTGGCGCGTACCCAGGCTCGGATGGCGACCCACCACCTGCGCGACACCGACGCCGTGCTCGGCCGCGCCCTGCCGATGGCGGTGCTCGAGCTGCAGCGCGGCCGTCCCGAGCTGCTCAACGAAGTGCCCAAGCTGGTCGGTGAGGTGACCGAGGCACAGATCGTGGCGGCCGCCGCGAGCCTGCGGCCGGAACGCCGCGCCACCGTCGAGGTCGTCCCCGGAGCCGCCGCATGACCACGCACGTCCTACCCGATCTTGCACCCAACAGCAAGATCAAACTGCCCAAGCAGGCCGAGCGCACGCTCGCCAGCGGGCTCACCGTGATCGCGATCCGGCGTCCGGTGGTGCCGCTGGTCGAGATCCGGCTGCGGGTGCCGTTCGGCCGCGCGCCGCTGCCCCGGGCCACGCTGCTGTCCCAGGCGCTGTTCACCGGCACCGGCTCGATGTCGAGCACCGAGGTGGCGGCCGAGCTGCAGGCGGTCGGCGGCGGGCTCTCCGCGGGGCTCGACCCGGACCGGCTGCTGATCACCGGCAACGCGCTCGCCGCCGGGCTGGACCGCACGCTGGAGATCCTGGCCGATCTGCTGACCGATCCGGCGTACCCGCAGGACGAGGTCGCCGTCGAGCGCGACCGCCTGGTCGACCACATCCAGGTGGCGCAGAGCCAGCCGTCCCATCTGGCCCGCACGGCCCTGCTGAAGCGGGTCTACGGCCGGCACCCCTACGCGGTGCAGACCCCGGAGCCGGAGCAGGTCCGAGGGGTCCGCCCGGCGCAGCTGCGCGCCCTGCACGCCGATCGGGTCCGCCCGGAGGGCGCGGTGCTCGTGCTGGTCGGGGACATCAACCCGGAGAAGGCGATCGACGCGGCGGACAAGGCGCTGGGCAGCTGGACCGGACCGGGCAAGGACGGCAACGTCCCGGCCACGCCGGCGCTGGAGCCAGGCCCGCTGCTGCTGGTGGACCGGCCGGGCGCGGTGCAGTCGTCGCTGCGGATGGCGCTGCCCGCGGTGCCGCGTACCCATCCCGACCACGCCCCGCTGCAGCTGGCCAACCTGATCTTCGGCGGCTATTTCTCCTCGCGGTGGGTGGAGAACATCCGCGAGGACAAGGGCTACACGTACGGGCCGAACACCTCCATCGAGCACTTCGTGGCCGGCTCGTCGCTGGTCGCCGCGGTCGAGGTGGCCACCGAGGTGACCGGGCCGTCGCTGCTGGAGACCCTCTACGAGCTCGGCCGCATCGCCAGCCTCCCCCCCGGCGAGGACGAGCTCGAGCAGGCCCGGCGGTACGCCCTGGGCACGCTCCGGCTCGGCATGTCCACCCAGGCCGGGCTCGCCGGCCTGGCCAGCATGTACGCGAGCTTCGGCCTGCGCCTCGACTATCTGACCGAGCACTCGGCGGCGCTGGCCGCGGCGACCCGCGAGCAGGTGGCCGACGTGGCCGCGCGCTACATGGCGCCGTCCCGGGCGGTTGCCGTCGTGCTCGGCGACGCGGAGAAGGTGGAGAGGCAGCTGTCGATCCTGACGACGGTGGAACGCGACGTCCCATGAGCTCCGCCGAACAACCCGACATCGAGGAGCAGCCCGGCCAGTGGCCCACCGTTCCGCCGCTCGCCCGCAACACGCTGGACCGCGCCGCCCATCACCGGCGTGATCCGGAGTGGCTCGAGCAGGCCTGGAAGACCGGACTGGTGCTGGTGGTGGACACCGCCGCCACCGGCCGGGCCCCGGTCCGCGACCGCGCGGACGGCAGCGCCGAGCTGGTGCTGCTCGAGTCGGCGGTGGCGCCCGAGGGGGAGCGGCTGTTCCTCGGCGTCGACCCGGACGGGACGCCGCTGTTCACGGTGGACGCCCCGCTGCCGGAGATCGAGGGGGCGCGCGGCCGGACCCTGCGGGACGTCGGGCACCGGCTCGACGATCGGGACGCCGGGCTCTTCAGCGCGGCGGCGGCGCTGGTCAACTGGCACGTCTCGCACCTGTTCTCGCCGCTGACCGGCGAGCCGACCGAGGTCATCGAGGCCGGCTGGTCACGGGTCACGGCGGACGGCAAGCAGATGTGGCCGCGGACCGACCCGGCGATGATCGTGCTCGTGCACGACGGCGTGCCCGGACCGCAGGGGCGCTGCCTGCTCGGGCGCAACGCGGCCTGGCGGATGCCGGACGGCAGCCTGCGCTTCTCGACGCTGGCCGGCTTCGTGGAGCCGGGGGAGTCGGTCGAGGCGGCGGTGCTGCGCGAGGTCAAGGAAGAGGTCGGGATCACCGTCCGCGATCTGCGGTACGAGGGCAGCCAGGCGTGGCCGTACCCCGGGAGCCTGATGCTCGGCTTCTCCGCCCGGGCCGACAGCGACGAGCCGATCCGCGTGGATCCCGAGGAGATCGCCGAGGCGCGGTGGTTCACCCGCGACGACATCGCGGCGATGCGTGGCGACCGCTACCGCGACCCGGAGACCGGAGCGCCGGCCCGGCTGCCGATGAACGCCTCGATTGCGCTCTATTTGATCGAGCGCTGGCTACAGAGTCCGTAAAGTCCACTTTGTGATTGCTACTCCCACCGGTCAGCTGGTGCTGACCTCGCTGCGGGCCGAGGATCGCGACCCGGTCGGCTCGGTGCCCGCCTCGGCGCGCCTGATGCGAGAGGTGTTCGCGGTCGCGGTGCGCCGCTGCTTCGCCGGCCGCGACCCGCGCGAGATCACGCCCTACGTCCGGGATCTCCTGAACCGCCGGGGCATCCCTTCGGACGGCGTCAAGGCCCGGGAGACCGAGGCGGTGATCAGATCCGCCCTCGGCGAGCCCGACCTGGTCGACGGCATCCCGGACCAGCGGCGGCTCGGCATGATGATCCTCGTCATCGGCGACCTGGCGCGCGGCGCGGCGGCGGAGGGCGCGGGCTCGGACACCGAGCTGCTCGAGGCGCTGGTCGCGCAGGCGGAGACGCGGGTGGCGCGCTACGAGCTGCCGTCCGACGGCCGTCCCTGGCGGCGGAAGGTCGCGCGATGACCGCCGGGGCGTTCCTGCGGGCCACCGCCACCAACACGCCGGCCGGCGACCCGCCCGGAGACGGCGCGGAAGAGGTCTTCGACGCGGCGTTCCGGCTGGCGGTCGGGCTGCGGTTCAAGCCGGAGATGCCGCTCGCCACGATCACCGCGACGGTCCGCGCCGCGGCGGGGCGCCACCCGGAGCTGAAGCTGCCGGTGCGCGAGGCGGAGATGCTGATCCGGGAGGCACTGGGCGAGACCGTGCCGACCGCCGAGATCGCGGCGACCGACACGGTCAAGGTGCACGTGCTGATGTTCGCGGCGCTGGTCGAGGAGCTGGCCCTGACCGACGCCGAGCTGGACGAGCTGATCGCCCAGGCCGGTTAGACAGTGGCCATCTAGACCGTGGCCATGTGGTTCTTGACCTGGACGACGCTCGGGTTGGTGAGGGTCGAGCCGTCGTCGAACCTGAGGGTGGGAACCACCGCGTTGCCGTTGTTGACGCTCTTGACGAAGGTCTCCGAGGCCGGGTCCTGCTCGATGTCGACGACCTCGTAGGCGATGCCCTCCCGGTCGAGTTGCGACTTCAACCGGTGGCAGTAGCCGCACCAGGTGGTCGAGTACATGGTCAACATCGGTCGGGACTCCTTCGCGTACGTCACACGGATTGGTGCCTTCCGTGGAAACGTCATACCCCGGTGCCATGATTCCCAACTGTGACAGCGGAACGCGTGCTCGCCGGGCTCGACCCCGATCAGCGCAAGGCGGTGACCGCCCCGGCGGGCCCGGTCTGCATCCTGGCCGGCGCGGGGACGGGCAAGACCCGCGCGATCACGCACCGCATCGCCTACCGCGCGCTGACCGGTGAGATCAGCTCGCGGCACGTGCTGGCGGTCACCTTCACGGCCCGGGCGGCCGCCGAGATGCGGGCCCGGCTCGGCGCGCTGGGCGCCGGCGGGGTCCAGGCGCGCACCTTCCACGCGGCGGCGCTGCGGCAGGTGCGCTATTTCGCCGCCCGGCTGCTCGAGGGCCGGGCGATGCCGGAGCTACTGGAGAGCAAAGCGCGCCTGGTCGGGCTGGCGGCGGCGAGGGTGAACGTGCGGGCCGACCGCACCGGCGCGCGCGACCTGGCGAGCGAGATCGAGTGGGCGAAATCGTCCCTGGTCGAGCCGGGGGAGTATCCGGTGGCCGCGGCCAAGGCGTTGCGCGAGCCGCCGTTCGACCCGGCGAAGGTGGCGGAGGTCTTCACGGCCTATGAGGAGTTGAAGCGCCGCCAGGGCGTGATCGACTTCGAGGACATGTTGCGCGCCGCGGTCTGGGGCATCGAGGAGCACGCCGACGTCGCCGAGCAGATCCGGGCGCAGTACAGGCACTTCGTCGTGGATGAGTATCAGGACGTCAACCCCCTGCAGCAGCGCCTGCTCGAGGCCTGGCTCGGCGGCCGCGACGACCTGACCGTGGTCGGCGACGCCAGCCAGACCATCTACTCGTTCACCGGGGCCACCTCGGCCTATCTGATCGACTTCCCCCGGCAGCGCCGCGAGGCGGTGGTGGTCCGGCTGGTCCGCGACTACCGCTCCACCCCGCAGGTGGTCGGCCTGGCCAACGCGGTGATCAAGCAGGCGCGCGGCAGCGAGGCCAAGCTGCGGCTCGAGCTGGTCGGGCAGCGGCCGCCCGGCGCCGAGCCGGAGCTGAAGATCTTCCCGGACGAGTCCGGCGAGGCGGCCGCGGTGGCGAAACGCTGCCGCGAGCTGCTGGCCGCGGGCACGCCGGCCAGCGAGATCGCGGTGCTGTTCCGCACCAACGCGCAGTCGGAGACGTATGAGAAGGCGCTGACCGAGGCCTCCGTGCCCTACGTGGTGCGGGGGGCCGAGCGGTTCTTCGAGCGGCCCGAGGTGCGGCAGGCGATGATCGCGATGCGCTCGGCGGTGCGGTCGACCGCCGAGGGGACCCCGCTGGTCGAGGCCGTCGTCGACGCGCTGTCGGCGACCGGCTGGGCGCGCGGGCAACCCCCGCCGGGCGGTGCGGCACGCGAGCAGTGGGAGGCGCTGGCCGCGTTGGTCGCTCTGGCCGAGGACTATGCGCGTACGCCGGGCGTCGGCCTCTCGCATTTCGTGGTCGAGCTGGGCAACCGGGCCGACCAGCAGCACGCGCCGACCGTCGAGGGGGTGACGCTCGCGTCGCTGCACTCGGCGAAGGGCCTGGAGTGGGACGCGGTGTTCCTCGTCGGGCTGTCGGACGGGACGCTGCCGACCACCTATGCGAAGACGGCCGAGCAGATCGAGGAGGAGCGGCGGCTGCTCTATGTGGGGGTGACCCGGGCGCGGCAGTGGCTCTGGCTCTCGTACGGGCAGTTGCGATCCGGCGGTGGCCGCGCCCGCCGGCCGTGCCGCTTCCTGCCGCAGCTCGAGGGCCGCGGGGGCACCGAGCGGGCGGGCGCGTCAACGCTCAGTCGGAAACCCGACCGTCGCCGATCCCAGGTCTCGTCCTGCCGGATCTGCGGCGCCACGCTGCTCGCGGGCGCCGACCGCAAGCTCGGCCGCTGTCCCACCTGCCCGTCGGACATCGACGAGGATCTGTACGAGCGGCTGCGTGAGTGGCGCGTCCGGATGGCTTCTGAGCTGGATGTTCCGGCGTACGTGGTGTTCACCGACGCGACCCTGGTGGCCCTCGCCGAGCGTAAGCCGGCCGGCCCCGCGGAGCTGCTCGCCATCGCCGGGATAGGCCCCCGCAAGCTCGGTCAGTACGGCTCCGCGGTGTTCGCCCTGGTGGCCGGGAAGACCCCTGATGATCTTGCAGAGAAAAACTTTGAAAACTAGTCCGTTAATTCGTTTGCCCTCGCTGCTACACGCGTCATAGCCTCAGTGCACACCTTGACGAGCGATCACGCTCCGATGGGGCCCAGAGTCGAGCGACACACAGATGGAGGAGGTGGCACCGATGGAGAGCAACTACACGATCCAGCGACCGTTGGCGCTGCCTGCTGCCGTGTGCGCTCCGTCTGCCGCTGCCGTGATTCTCGCGGCACCGCAGGCTTCGCTCTCGCGGGTGCACCAGGTCCAGACCCAGGCCGAGCTGGCTCGGATCTTGGTTCCCGGCATGGGCGGCAGCATCAGTGGGTTCGGTGGCGGCAACGACGTTTCCGTGCGGGGCACGGATGTGGTCGGCGGCGCACCGCCTCGAGGAAGGCCGGTCTGACAAACAGACCAACCGGCTCACCTCGAGGCCGCGGAACCCGCTTACCGGGATCCGCGGCCTAACTTTTTGTCGGCTCACAGGCCGGCGCACCACCAGCAAGACGATCCAGAAGATCGATCAAAGAGAGAGGTGACCGGGCTTTATGAGTCTGGCGCTGGCCCCACTCGACGTGAGCGTCGAGCTCGAGGCAAACCTGCCCTGTCGGAAGTTCGACCCGGACCTCTGGTTCTCGGACTCCCCGGCCCAGCTGGAACTGGCCAAGTCGCTCTGCGGGGACTGCCCGCTGCGCGTCGAGTGCCTCGCCGGCGCGGTCGAGCGGAGCGAGCCCTGGGGTGTCTGGGGCGGCGAGATCTTCGAGCGTGGCGCCGTGGTCCCGCGTAAGCGGCCCCGCGGTCGTCCCCGCAAGGCCGACGTCGCTCGCGACGCCGAGCTGAAGATCGAGACCGAGGAGCGGCTCGCGGCCAACGGCCTCGAGCGCGACGCAGTCCGACTGGCGGCCTGACATGACCACCGTCCACTACCCGACCCGGAAGCAGACGATCGAAATGACTCTGAACGGAGCCCCGAAGGTGAAATTCCTCCAAGAAGCGTTGAGCCGAGCACGAACGCGTCAGCCTCAGACCGCTGAGGCTCACCGACCCGCCCGCCGTGTTGCCATGGAGGCGCGTCAGCGCGCCGCACGCGAACTGGGTGGTCGCCCCTACTAGTGATCCATATCGGAAAGCCCGTCCGCACGCCGCGGACGGGCTTTCCGGCTATCCCACGGGTGCGAAGCCCGGCAGCCATTTCTGCAGAATCGCCCGGTAGGGCGCTTTGGCCTCGAGCTGGCACAGCACGCCGATCGAGCCGATCGTCACCCGGTGGATCAGCAGGTAGGACGGCGGCAGGTTGAGCTTGCGGCTCAGCTGGAAGGCCGGTGACTTCGGGCTGGAGAGCCGCTGCGCCTCGCCGCGCATCCACGCCCGGGTGAAGCGGAACTCGTCCACGGCGATCGGCTCGATCATCGGCCGCAGGAACTTGAGCACGGCGTCGGCGTCGATCTCGTCGTCCGGCTTGATGAAGCCCTCGTCGCGCAGGCCGTCGGCCACCCCCTCGGAGTCGCCGTCCAGCGCGAGGCGGCAGAGCCGGCCGATCGGCTCGGGGTGCCCGCCCGGCAGCCGGGCCACCGCCCCGAAGTCGATCACGCCGAGCCGGCCGTCGGGAAGGATCCGGAAGTTGCCCGGATGCGGGTCGGCGTGCAGCAGCCCGGCCCGCGCCGGCGCCGAGAAGTGCAGGGTCGCCATCAGCCGGCCGGCCTCGTCCCGCTCCGCCTCGGTGCCGTCGCTGATCACTTTCGCCAGCGGCGTGCCGTCGACCCACTCGGTGACCAGCACCTGCGGCGCGTGCGCGATGACCCGCGGCACGTGGATCTCGGGATCGTCGGCGAACGCGTCGGCGAACGCGGTCTGCGCCTCGGCCTCCATCGCGTAGTCGAGCTCCTCGATGATCCGATCGCGCAGCTCGGCCACCAGCGGTTTGATGTCCATCCCGGGCTGAATGATCTTGAACATCCCGGCCAGCCGGGAGAGCTGCTTGAGGTCCGAGATCAGCGCGGCACCGGCGCCCGGATATTGGATCTTCACCGCGACCGGCACGGTTTTCGGCTTCGCGCCCTTGCGCGACGGCGGCAGCTTCCACAGCGCCCGGTGCACCTGCCCGATGCTGGCCGCGGCGGCGGGGCTGTCGTCGAAGTCGGCGAACCGCTCCCGCCAGTCGTCGCCGAGCTGCTCGGCGAGCGCCTTGTGCACGTTCGCCACCGGCATCGGCGGCGCGGCCTCCTGCAGCTTGGTGAGCGCCTGCCGGTACGGCCCCGCCATCTCGTCGGGCATGGCGGCCTCGAGCACCGAAAGG
>NZ_JBFAZH010000030.1:0-18358 GCF_040681735.1 Actinoplanes sp. NPDC051633
GGAAGAAGCCGCCGAGGGCCAGCATCGCCAGTCCCATCCAGAGGTTGATGCGCACGCCCTGTGCCTTGTCGATCTCGCTGCTGTCGTCGAAGACGCCGATCAGGCCCACGATCACGCCGTACACCACGAACAGCAGCCCGATCACCCGGCGCACGTCGAAGAGGCGGGCGGCGGCCGACCGCTTCTCGACTTCCTCGCCCTCGGCGAGGAGCTCGTCGTCGGGACGGTTGGTCTCGTCACTCATCACATGACCCCTTACCAGACCGGGATGTACAGGGCGAAGGCCAGCACCACGGCGATGACGCCGAGCAGGACCGGGTTACGCCACCACACCTTGTCGGCGGCGAGCACCGGAGCACCCGAGCCCTCGGCGCCGGCCAGGCCGTAGACCAGGCCGCGCAGCTCGTTCTCGGGCTTCGGCCGGGTCACCAGGGTGACCACGACGGCCACCACGACCGCGGTGACGAACGCCAGTCCGGCGCCGTAGAAGCTCTCCTCCAGGTCGGAGTTGAAGGGCACCACGTCGCCCAGGTAGAGCAGGTAGAGCGTGAGCGACGACAGGGTGCCCAGCAGCAGCGACCAGAAGCCGGCCGGCGGCGACATCCGCTTCCAGAACATGCCGACGATGAAGGTGGCGAACAGCGGCGCGTTGAACAGTGAGAACAGCGCCTGGATGTAGTTCATGATGTTGCTGAAGCCGGCCGCGATGAACGCGGTGCCGATGCCGACGATCACGCCGCCGACCGTGGCCCAGCGCCCGACCCGCAGGTAGTACTCGTCCGAGCGCCCCCGGCGCACGTACGACTGCCAGATGTCGTAGGTGAACACGGTGTTGAAGCCGCTGACGTTGGCCGCCATGCCGGCCATGAACGAGGCCAGCAGGCCGGTCACCGCGACGCCCAGCACGCCGTTGGGCAGCAGTTCGTTCATCAGGATCGGGATCGAGTTGTTGTAGACCAGATCCCCGGACTCCGCGCCCAGGCCCTTGACCGTGACGATCGCGATCAGGCCGGGGATCACCGTGATGACCGGGATCAGGAGCTTGGGGAAGGCGCCGATGATCGGCGTCCGCCGGGCCGCGCTCATGTCCTTGGCCGAGAGCGCCCGCTGCACCTCGGCGAAGTTCGTGGTCCAGTAGCCGAACGACAGCACGAAACCGAGCCCGAAGATGATGCCGATCCAGTTGGCGCCCAGCGGGTTGTCGGCCGAGCTGCCGGTATTGGACCAGGTGTGCAGCGCCGCGTCGCCGAGCGGGCCGCTGCGCACCTTGTCGAACAGCCCGTCGATGCCGCCGACCTTGATCAGGCCGATGATGGTGATCGGGATCAGACCGGCCAGGATCACGAAGAACTGCAGCACCTCGTTGTAGATCGCCGAGGACAGGCCGCCGATGCTGATGTAGGTGAGCACGATCGCCGCGCCGAGGACGATCGACAGCCACAGCGGCCAGCCCAGCAACGCGTCCAGGATCAGCGCGAGCGCATAGAGGTTCACGCCCGCGATCAGCACCTGGGCGACGGCGAAGCTGATCGCGTTGAGCAGGTGCGTGGAGTTGTTGAAGCGCAGGCGCAGGAACTCGGGGACGCTGCGCACCTTGGAGCCGTAGTAGAACGGCATCATCACGATGCCCAGGAACACCATGGCCGGCACCGCGCCGATCCAGTAGTAGTGCAGGGTCATCAGGCCGTACTGCGCGCCGTTGGCCGCCATGCCGAGGATCTCGAGGGCGCCCAGGTTGGCAGAGACGAAGGCCAGGCCGGTCACCCAGGCGGGCATCGAGCGCCCGGAGAGGAAGAAGTCCGCGCTGGTCTTGATCGCGGCTCGGGCGGCGAACCCGATGCCCAGCACGAAGGCGAAATAGATCGCCACAATCAGGTAATCGAAGACATCGAGATCGAGCCGAAGTCCTTCCGCGGCGATCAGATCCACAGAACACCTCCAGGGGGTCAGCCGCCTCCTACCCCTGGTGAAGATCTTTCACACCTGCGAGATCAAGCCCGCTTCAGCCCGGTCAGGGGCCACGAACACGCGGGCGAACGCTCGACCCTGCAAACGCGTGGAACCGCGCGAATGCCGTCTCACGCAAGTCGCCGACGAGCGCACTCGCTCCGTGACCGCCATCAGCACGATCAGCCGACGGTCGCTTACAACACCACTCGGTAGTGCAGGTGCGTGACGCCGGGCGCGTCGAGGACGCGCGTCAGTTCGAGTTCCACGTTGGCTGCGCCGAACAGTCGCCGCCCGCCGCCGAGCACGACCGGAATCAAATGAATCTCCAGCTCGTCGAGCAGGCCGTCGAGCAGCAACGACTGGGCAAGGTCGGCGCCGTGCACCATCACGTTCCGGTCGCCGGCGGCCGCCTTGGCCTCACGCATAGCGGTGGCGGCGTCGGGCACGTAGTGGACCCAGCCGCTCTGCGGTCGCGGCGGAGTGCCGCGGGTGGGCACGAAGATCGGCACGCCGTGGTGGTCGCCGCCCCAGTGACCGGCGTAGTCGAACGTCTTGCGACCGACGACGACCGCGGCCGTGGCGATCAACTCTGCAACCACCTGCCCGCTCAGCCCCGGCGGAGCGAAGTGCGGATAATCGGCGACGGGCTCGCCGAGCCAGTCGTGCAGCCGCTGCCCACCGTTACCGAGCCCGTTGCTCGGGCCGTCCTCCGGGCCGGTGATGAAGCCGTCGAGCGACATCGACATGTACAGCACAGATTTCGCCATGCGGTCTCCGTTCTCGGGGGCTGACAGCGCCCGTTCCAGCCGGTCGAACGCGTGCGGCAGGCCGCGACCGTGCTCGTCGCGCAGCTCGTCGGACGGGAAGTCCCACTGGAGCATTGTCATCAGGGTCGCCCCATCCCGGGACGCGAAGCTGAACTCGGTGCTGAAGGCGAGCCTCGACCCGTCGGGGCGGGTCTCGGTTGTGGCCAGTAGGAGGCGACGAGGGCGCTCAATCGCCTCGAACACGTGCCGGTGCCGGTAGACCTCGCCCGGCGACGGGCCGAAGATGATCTCCCAGGCGCCGCCGACGCGAAGCTCACAGCGCGAGTCGACGACCCAGCCCGGTGCGTCGTTGCCGTAGAACTCGCGCTGACCCGCCGGGCTCGTGAACAGGTCGAACACGCGAACCGGTGACGCCTGGATCAAGCGCTCGTAGCGGAGCTCGCGGCTCACCGCGCTCGCTCCACGAAGCGCTCGAAGCGGTCCAACCGGGCTTCCCAGGCGCGGCGATGAACCTTGATCCACTCTGCGGCCTCGCCGAGTGTCGTGGCTGAGCCCAGCCGGCACTCGCGCACCCGGCCCACCTTCTCCGTCTCGACGAGGCCGGCGAGCTCCAGGACCCCGACGTGCTTCTTGATCCCGTTGAGAGTCAGGCCCGACGGCCCCGCGAGCTGGCTCAGCGTCGCCGGGCCGTGGCCCAGACGCTCCAGGATGTGCCGCCGCTTGGAGTCCGAGAGCGCGAAGAACGTAGCGTCGAGCGTCGGCAACACTGCACTCATCGGTGCACTATATATCTGTTCGCCCGCTGGTGGGCGGTGGCCGCCGGCCCGGTATGAACGGTGGCATCCTCCGGCCCGGCCGGACCTCACAGAACACCTGTGGACGGCGCTCAGCGCCGGAGAAGAACCGCCGATCAGGAGTACGTGAGCCAGCCGCTGGTTGCCGCCGTACTGATCGTCAAGGACGAGGCCGCGATGCTTCCCGCGTGCCTCGCCTCCCTCGCCCGGGTGGTGGACGAGATCGTCGTCCACGACACCGGCTCGACCGACGGCACCGACGAGCTGGCCGCCGGGCTCGGCGCCACGGTGACCCGCGGCGCCTGGACCGGCGACTTCGCCGCCGCCCGCAACGCCGCCGCGGCGGCCGCCCGGGCCGACTGGGTGCTCGCGCTGGACGCCGACCACCGGGTCACCGCCGACCCGGTCGCGCTCCGGGCGCGGCTGACCGGCACCGACGCCGACGCCTTCCGGATCCAGGTCGACGACGCGCACTACGCCTCGCCGTACCGTCAGCCGGAGACCCGGCTCTACCGGCCGGCCGCCTTGTCGTGGACCGGCCGGGTGCACGAGCGGCTGGTGCCCGCGGCGGCGCGCGGTGAGCTGCCGGCGTCCGTGGTCCGGCTGCAGCACCTCGGCCACCACAACCGCCCCGAGCTGCTCCGCCGCGCCGAGCGCAACCTCGAGCTGGGCCGGGTCATGCTCGACGAGCTGGCCCGCGGATCGGACCGGGAGGCGATCGCCCGGACGATGCTCGCCCTGGGCCGCGACTGTGTCGCCGCCGAGAGCTGGCAGCAGGCCGCCGACACGTTCGAGACGCTCCGCGATCTGTTCCCCGGCTCGGCGGAGTGGACGCAGGCCACCGACTGCCTGGCCCGGCTGGTGCTGGCCCGCGGCTACGACAAGATCTGCCTGGTGCTGGTCGGGCAGTTGCGCGACGCGGGCGCGCCGGAGCCCTACTGCGACTGGCTGGAGGCGCAGGCGCTGGCCCACCTGGGCGGGTCGGACGAGGCGGCCCGCCTGCTGGCCGGAGTCACCGAGGTGGTCGACACGGCCGGCCGCCGCCGCGACCCGGCCGCCCTGCTCGAGATGAAGGCGCTGGTCGGCCGCCTGCGCTCGCTCACCGTCGCCGATCGATGAGGACGGCCAGGCCGTCCAGGATCCGCTCGACGCCGAAGTCGAACGCCTGATCCTCATCACCCGGCCGGACGTCGGCCAGGGCGGCGGCCAGCGCCGGGAACCTTTCGGCGTGCTGCGCCATCGCGGCGAGCAGCCCCGACTCGGACAGCTGCGCGGTCGCCTGCTCGGCCAGCGCGCGGGCGTGCCCGACCAGCACCGCCACCGTGTCCAGGCGCTCGGCCCCGCTCAGCGGCAGGCCGTCCAGGGCCACCAGTGCCGCCTCGGTCCAGGCGATCTCGTTGGGGCCCACCGGGCGCGGGCCGACCGTCGCGGGCAGCGACCACGGGTGGGCCAGGAAGCCCTGCATGAGGCGGCCGGTCCACTGCCTCAGGGCGGCGCGCCAGTCATCTGCGGGCAGGTCGGGCGGCGCGCCCAGTGACCGCTCCACCATCTGCGCGACCAGCTCCGCCTTGCCGGGCAGATAGCGGTACAGCGCCATCTTCGTGCAGCCGAGATCCGCCGCCACCCGTTGCATCGAGACGCCGGCCAGGCCCTCGGCCACGGCGATCGCGACGCCCGCCGCGGCGATGCCGTCCACCGTCAGCGACGGCTTCGGTCCACGCGAGCCCATCGAACCCCCTTGCGCTCCCGGATAACTGTCTCTACCGTACACAGAATCAAACCGTATCCGGTGGAAACAGTTTTGGGGAGAGTGGCATGGACGTGTTGATCTCAGGGGCGAGCATCGCGGGGCCGGCGCTGGCGTACTGGCTGGGCCGGGCCGGGCATCGGCCGACGATCGTGGAGATCGCGCCGCGGTTGCGGACCGGCGGCAGCGCTGTGGACTTCCGCGGCCCGCTGCATCTGGGCATCCTCGAGCGGATGGGCGTGCTCGACGCGCTGCGCGCCCGGCAGACCGGCGGCACCGCGATGCGCTTCGAGGACGCGGACGGCGGGCGGCTGATGGAGATGCCGTCCGACTTCGCCGGCGGTGACCTGGAGCTGCGGCGCGGCGACCTGGCCGAGGTGCTGTGCGAGGCGGCGGCGCCATGGACCGAGTTCATCTTCGGCGACAGCATCGCCTCGATGACCGAGACCGCCACCGGTGTGGACGTGACGTTCCGCAGCGGGCTGCGGCGCACCTTCGACCTGGTGATCGGCGCCGACGGTGTGCACTCGACCGTGCGCCGGCTGACCTTCGGCCCCGAGGACCGTTTCGTCAAGCACCTCGGCTACTACGTCGCCGGGTGGGACATGCCCAACGAGTGGGGCGCCGAGCGCCAGTGCCGTGCCTTCAACGAACCCGGGCGCCTGGCCAGCATGTTCTGCGACGGGGACACCGCGGGCGCGTTCATGGCGTTCCGCGCGCCGCCGCTGGAGTACGACCGCCGCGACCTCGAGCAGCAGAAGCGCATCGTCCTGGACCGCTTCGCCGGCATGGGCTGGCTGACCCCGCGGCTGCTGGACGGGCTCGCCGAGACCCGCGACATGTATTTCGATCAGATCTGCCGGGTCGACGTGCCGGAGTGGGCCCGCGGCCGGGTGACCCTGATCGGCGACGCCGCGTCCGGGCTGACCATCGGCGGTCAGGGCTGCGGCACCGCGCTGATCGAGGCGTACGCGCTGGCCGGGGAACTGGCGGCGGCCGGCGGCGACCACCGCGTGGCGTTCGCGGCCTACGAGCGCCGGTTCAAGCGGTTCACCGCCGCCGCCAAGCGGGGCAACCCGGGCCGTTTCCTGGCGCCCCGCCGTGGCTACGGGATCCGGCTGCGCGACTGGCTGCACAACCGGGCGTGGTTCCTGGCCCTGACCATGCGGATGGCCGCGGACCGCACCGACCTCGACCTGCCGGCCTACAGCTTCGCCAGCGCCTCGTCGGTCAGGTCGGCCAGCGACGGCACCACCAGGGACGACGCGTCCAGCGCGTCCTGAGCGGGCGGGTAGACGCCGTGTGGCACGCAGATCACGGTCATCCCGGCCGCGGCCGCCGCGCGCAGCCCGTTGCTGGAGTCCTCGATCGCCGCGCAGACGGCCGGGTCGAACCCGAGCCTCTGCGCGGCGGTCAGATAGACGTCCGGCGCCGGCTTGCCGCGCGGCACCTCCTCGGTGGAGAGCACCACCCGGAAGACCTGATCGAGCCCCGACTCGGCGAGCACCCGGTCGATCAGCACCCGCGCCGACGAGCTGGCCAGCCCGACCGGGTAGGACGCGGCGATCCGGCGCACCGCGTCCACCGCGCCGGGAATGACCGGCAGGCTCTCGTGATAGCGGGCCGCCATCCGCGTGAGCACATCGTCCGCGACCCGCTCCGGCGGCAGTTCGACGCCCACGTCCTCGGCCAGGTGCCGGGCCCACTCCGGGGTGCTCATCCCCATCATCCGGGTCTGCGTGTCCGGCAGGAACTCGCGGCCGTGCTCGGCCACATACCCCCGCCGCACCTCCTCCCAGACCTCCTCGGAGTCGATGATCACGCCGTCCAGGTCGAAGACGACCGCCTGGATCGTCACAGCGCCTCGGCGGCGGGCACGAGTTCCTTCTGGAAGACCTCGAACTGCGACGTGTCGTGGACGTTGCGCACGCCGCCGTGCACGACCGTGAAGCCGAGGCCGGCGAACCGCTCGAACTGCTTGACGATCTCGCCGACGCCGGTCGAGAGGGCGAAGTTGAAGATGACCGTCTTCTCGATCTCGTCGTAGTCGCGGCCGACGTCGTCGCAGTGCTTGCGCAGCACATCCAGCTTGCGTTCGATGTCCGGCACCGGGAAGAGGTTGCACGCGTCGGCGTACTTCGCGACCAGGCGCAACGTCTTCTTCTCGCCGCCGCCACCGATCAGGATCGGCACCCGCGACAGCGGGGCCGGCGAGTTCAGCGGCCGGTCGAGCTTGTAGTGCTTGCCCTCGAACGCGGTCTCGTCCCCGGCGAACATCTGCTTGCAGATCCGCAGCGCCTCCTCGAGCCGCTCGAAGCGCTCGGCGGTCGGCGGGAAGAGCAGGCCGAGACCGCGTGACTCCTCCTCGTTCCAGGCCGCGCCGATGCCCAGCATCGCGCGCCCGCCGGAGAGCACGTCGAGCGTGGTGACCGCCTTGGCGAGCAGCCCCGGGTCGCGGTAGACGACGCCGGTCACCAACGTCAGCAGCTTCGCCCGCTTGGTGTGCGCGGCGAGGAAGCCGAGAGCGGTGTACGCCTCGAGCATCTCGTGCTCCGGTGGTCCGATAACACCGATCTGCCAGAGGTGGTCCATGACGCTGATCCGCTCGAACCCGGCCTCGTCCGCCGCGGTGGCGATCTCGGCGAGGGCGGCGCCCAGCCGCGGGGCGCCGTCCGGCCAGGTGAAGTTGGCGATGTGCAGCCCGAGTCTCATGCCGAAACCCTAGCCCCGGGAGGTGAACGAGTCCGACATGTCACGCGGTGTAGCCATCGTCGACCTCGCGTGATCGACATTGTTGCTGGGCCGGACGGTGAGGGGTGGTCGACCGTTTCGCTGAGTTGACCGACCGTAGCCGATTGCTAGGTTGACAAGATCTTCAAGGGGAAGCGAGGGCGCACCGCCATGTCTCCTGCGCCGGGGTACGCCGGACGGTCCCCGACCGTCAGCGTCGTGATCCCCGCGCTGGACGAGGCCGGCAACATCGCCCTGGTGCTGGAGAACCTGCCACCGATGGTCGGCGAGGTGATCGTGGTGGACGGCGGGTCCGGCGACGACACCGTCGCGGTGGCCCGGCACGCGTACCCCGGGGTCCAGGTGGTCCGGCAGACCCGCTCCGGCAAGGGCAACGCTCTGGCCTGCGGCTTCGCGATGTGCCAAGGGGACATCGTGGTGACCCTGAACGGCGACGGCTCCACCGACCCGGGCGAGATCCCCCGGTTCGTCGACGCGTTGCTGGCCGGGGCCGAGGCGGCGCACGGCTCGCGGTTCCGCATCGGCGGCGCGGACCTGGCCGCCACCCGGCTCGAACGGTTCGCCGACGGGCTGCTCAGCCGCATGGTCAACAACGCCTTCGGGACCCGGTTCACCGACGTCGGCTCGAGCTACAACGCGTTCTGGCGTACCCGTCTGGAAGCTCTCGGCCTGCCCGGCCCGGACGTCTCCGGACGGCGCGGCACGCGCCCGGTCTGGGGCGACGGCACCGAGATCGAGTCGCTGGTCACGATCCGGATGGCCGCCGAGGGCATGCGCGTGATGGAGGTGGCGACGACCCGGTATCCGCGGCTGCACGGCACCCGGCCGCGCCGCCGGCTGAGCCGTGCCGTGCGGGGGGTGCGGGTGCTGCTGCGGGAGCGCCGGCGCCGGGACCGGCTCGCCGCCCATCCGTCGTCGCCGGCGCGGCACGACGCGGGCTCGCGGGGTACGACGTCCGTGCCGATCCCCTACAACCGCCGGGCCGAGGACCTGCGACCGGCGGCCCCGCATCCGGCGCCGTACGTGGTGGGCGAGCGCGCCACCGGCCGGCACGCGGTCCGCGACGACGCCGCACCCGCCCGCCCGTATCCCGGTCCGCGCCCGGACTGGGCCGACTCGGTCGACCGCCGCAGCGTGCACCGCAGCGGCGTGCATGAAAGCGGTGCACATGAGAGCGGTGCACAGGAGAGCGGTGCACATGAGAGCGGCATGCACGAGAGCGGTGCGCACCGCGCCGACAGCGGCGTGCGGCACAGCGCCCTCTACGACACCGGGGTGATCAGGACCGGCCGGTACGACACCGGCGTGCACCGCACCGACATCTACGACACCGGGGCCGAGGAACCAACCCGCGAGGTCGGCGGTGGCCGGCGCCGGCTGGATGCCAAGGACCGGCGTGTCCCTGGCGAGAGCAGCACCCGATGACGCACATCAACCCGGCGCGCCGGCTCGGCGCCGAGCGTGCGACCGATCACCAGGGACGCTCCGGCGACCGCCCCTGGCCCGCGGACCAGGCGGTCACCGCGAAGGCCGACGCTCAGCCGCGCTCGCGCAGGCGCGGCAGCACCTCGTCGCTGTAGAGCCGCAGGAAGCGCTCCTGATCGGGCCCCGGTGCGTGAAAGACCAGGTGCTGGAAGCCCATGTCCAGATACTCACCCACCTTGGCCGCGTGCTCGGCGGGATCGGACGACACGATCCACCGGGTGGCGGTGCGCTCGACCGGCAGGGCGTCGGCCCGGCGCTGCATCTCGATCGGGTCCTCGACGCTGTGCTTCTCCTCCGGCGACAGCGCCAGCGCACCCCAGTAGTGCGTGTCCTTGCGGGCGCGTTCCAGGTCGGGGTCGAAGGACACCTTGACCTCGATCATCAGGTCGTAGCCGTCCAGTGACCGGCCCGCCTTCCCCGCGCCCTCGCGCACGGCCGGCAGCAGCGTGTCGGTGTAGAGCTCGTGCCCCTTGCCGCTGGTGGTGATGAAGCCGTCGGCGATGCGGCCGGCCAGCCGGGTGGCGGCCGGGCCGGAGGCGCCGATGTAGATCGGCACCGGCCGCTCGGGCTTGTCGTAGATCGTCGCCTTCTCGGTCCGGTAATACTGCCCCTCGAAGGTGACCCGGTCCTCACTCCACAGTTGCTTGATCAGCGTCACGGCTTCCTTGAGCCGGGCGAACCGCTCCTTGCCGTCGGGCCACTGCGTGCCGAGCGGCACCTCGTTCAGCGACTCACCGGACCCGACGCCGAGGATGACCCGCTCCGGCGCCAGGCAGCCCAGCGTGGCGAAGGCCTGCGCGACCACGGCGGGGTGGTAGCGGAAGGTCGGCGTGAGCACGCTCGTGCCGAGCGAGATGCGTTGGGTACGCGCGGCCAGCGCGCCCAGCCACGGAAGCGCCGCCGGGGCGTGCCCGCCGTCGTGCCGCCACGGCTGCAGGTGGTCGCTGACGAAGACGGAGTCGAAGCCGAGCTCCTCGGCCAGCACGCCGTAACCCAGCAGCTCGGCAGGGGGGAACTGCTCCGCGGATGCCTTGTACCCGAACCGAATCATGGTTTGGACTCTAGCCCGCGGCGCGGTAGGCCCGCCCGGCCTCGGTGGGGCTGTTTCCGGCCGTGTAGAGCCCGTACGGCGTGCTGTCGCCGATCGCCGGGAGGCCGAACCAGGCGTACCGCTCGACGAAGGAGCGCTTCTCCAGGCCCGCCGTGGTGCCGGTGATGAAGTCGGCGTACTGCTCGCCGGTCGCGTACTTGGGGCTTCCCGACCAGTTGATCAGGCCGTACTCGGTGACCCAGATCGGCTTGCCGTACCGGCGGTGGACCGCGTCCACGTACCCCAGGAAGTGATTCACCGCGGCCGGGCCGAAGTCCGAGCCGTACCAGTGCAGGGTGATGAAATCGACCCGCAGGTTCTTCTGCCGCGCGCCCGTCATGAAGCGGTCCAGCCACTCGCCCTGCTGGTCGCCGCCCCAGGCGACCGCCGGGCTGCCCAGCCGCACCCCGGTCTTCTCCAGCCGGGGCCAGGCGGCGAGCGCGTCGGCCACGCTCATGTTCGCCTGCGCCTGCATGTCCGGCTCGTTGAAGGCGAGCAGCGTGCCGTCGCCCTCGCGCTTCGCCTCCGCCAGCCGGGCGTCGGTGGCGTCCGACCCGGCCCGGATCATCGGCACGAACTCGACGCCGGCGGGCGCGGACGCGACGTCGTCGTTGGACGCCCAGGTGTAGAACCAGGAGGCGCCGACGTCCTTCATGGCCGCCTTGTTGCCGGCGAAGGCCCAGGTGCCGACGCCCTTCTTGGCGCTGATCGCCTTGGGCGCGGGGGCGGCCGCCTTGGTGGCCGGCTTGGGCTTCGGCTTGCTCGCCGACGGCTTCGGCGTGGGCGCCGGGCTGCTCGGGATCGGCGACGGCGCGATGGTCGTCGGCGTCGCCGCCACCGCGGCGGCCCGGACCGGCGGGGTCGCCTCGTGCTGCTGGTGGATGACGACCGCCGCGCCGCCGCCCGCGACCGTGGTCGTGGCCAGGGTGGCGGTGACCATGCGGCGGCTCATCCCCAGCACCGTCTTCGCCGCCACCGTCTTGAGCGTCAACGCCTTGCCGCCGCCGGTCGCCAGCCCCGCCAATTGGCCAGCCAGTTGCCCGGCCACGTGCTCGGCTCCGAACGGCGCCGGGATCAAAGCCATGCCGGCCAGCAGGCGCTCGGCGGCGACCAGGTTGTTCCAGGCCGGCGCGCAGGTGCGGCAGTCACGGGTGTGGCGGGCTATGCGCTTGCGCCACAGGCCGGTCGGGTGCCCGTCCCAGCCCACGAGGACCGGACGCAGCTCGGGGCACAGCGGGGACGCGGCGAGGGCGCGGACGACCACCCGGGCCGTCTCCAACTGGCCCTTCATGCGCTGCACCCGCACGGCGGCGTGCTGGCGGGTCACCCCGAGCGCCGCCACGATCTCGTCGCGGGTCAGCTCGCCGGAGGCCTCCAGCCACCACAGCGAGAGCAGCTCGCGATTCTCCTCGTCCAGCCACCGGGTCGCCTCCGCGGTCTCCCGCCGCTGCCCGGAGAGCTCGAGCCGGGTGATCGCCAGGTCGGTGAAGTCGGCGCCGGGGTCGCGGACGTCGTCCGGCAGCAACACGTCCGGCCCGCCCCGCCGGGTGCGGTAGCGCTCGCGGACCTGACGCACCGCGATGGCCACCAGCCAGGACCGGAACGCCTCGGGCTCGCGCAGGTCGCCGAGGTTGCGCAGGACCCGCAGCATCACCTCCTGCACCACGTCGTCGACGTCCGCGTGGCCGTCCAGCGCCCGCCCGACGATCGTGTAGACCAGCGGAAGGTACCCGGCGACGAGGTGATCGACCGCGGCCGGGTCACCGGCGCGCGCGGCGATCACCGTGGCGGTGTCGGGTTGCTCCGGCATCAGTACCGACCTTTCCGTGGACCTGCAGAATCATGACTCGCGTCCGGCGGTATGGCGACCACCGGTGAGAGGAGACGGCCGGATCCCGCCGGGATAACACAAACCTGATGGGGCGACCTGGCGCACAGCCGCGATTAACAATCGGCCTCCGCGGGAACCCTGGCGACATGCGCATGTCGGTACGGCTCAACCTGCCGCGCGAGGTGGACAGTGTCCCCGCGGTCCGCCGGTTGCTGCGTGCCGCCCTGTCGATCCTGCGGGTCGACCGCCAGTCCGGCGCCGACCTCGAGATCGCCCTGACCGAGGCGTGCGCCAACGTGGTCAAGCACGCCGACGGCGCGAACAAGTTCGAGGTGCACCTCGAGGTGGACGAGCGGCGCTGCGCGATCGACGTGGTGGACGACGGCGCCGGTTTCGACGCCGCGGGAGCCGGCACCGAGAATGCGGACACCTCGACCGACCGTGGCCGGGGACTGTTCCTGATCCGTGCGCTCGCCGAGAACGTCCGGATGCATTCCACCGCGCGCGACGGCAGCCTCATCCATTTCGAGAAGTCCTTCGCCTGAGCTGCGCCCGAGGCGCAGACCCGAGAGTGGATCTCGCGCTCCCGCATGCCATCATTCTTTGCCCAACTGCAAATCTTGCCGCGCAGCAAATGGGAGAGGAAAGGAGCCGACCGCAGTGTCCGAAGGCCCCGCGCCGATCGGCGTCCTGCTCCGCGCGACACCACCGGATCGCCTGCCGGAGCTGGTCGCCGAGCACCTCCGTCAGCACTTCGGAGCCGAGCGGGTGGAGATCCTGCTGGCCGATCTGACCGTCTCCGGCCTCTGGCCGCTCCTCGACCCCGACGGGCCGGTCGGCGGCACGCTGGCGCAACGCTGCTTCGGCAGCCAGCGGCCGGTCACCGACGTCGGCTCGAACGGCATCCACCGGATCCACCTGCCGCTCACCGTCTGGGGTGAGCGCCTCGGTGTGCTGTCCGTGGAGACCGCACAGCCCGCGGGCAACAGCCTCACCGCCGATCTGACCGAGATCGCCGACGAACTGGCCCTCGCCCTGCGCGCGGCCGGCAACGACACCGACCGGTACGCCCGCGTGCAGCGCCGCGCCCGCCTGACCATGGCCGCCGAGCTCCAGTGGGACCTGTTGCCCGGGCGGTCGCTCGGCGACGACCGGTTCCTGGTGGCCGGCCAGCTCGAGCCCGCGTACGACGTGCACGGCGACCACTTCGACTGGGCACTCAACGGTGACCGGCTCACCGTCACCGTGCTCAACGGACACGGCGACGGCATGGCCGCGGCGCTGCTGACCACCACCGCGGTTAACGCGATGCGCAACGCCCGCCGCTCCGGGGCGAACCTGGTCGAGCAGGCCGAGCTGGCCTCGGACGCGATCTGGGCGCGGTCCGGCACCGGGCACGCGGCCACCCTCCTCCTGGAGATCGACCTGATCAGCGGCCACGTCGAGGCGGTCGACGCCGGCTCGCCCCGGGCGATGATCTCCCGCGAGGGCGACATCCACCCCGTGGACCTCGAGCAGCAGCTCCCGCTCGGCATGTTCGGCGACTCCCGCTACGAGACCCAGCGGTTCCGCCTCGAGCCCGGCGATCGTCTGCTCGTGGTCAGCGACGGCGTGCACGCCGCGGCGCCTGGCAGCAGGTCCGCCTACGGCGAATCGGGCCTCATCACCGCGCTGCGCCGCACGCGTCTGCAGCCGGCCACCGAGGCGGTCGGTACGGTGATGCGAAGCCTGCGCGAATACCACGCGGGACACGACCCGTCCGACGATGCGGTGATCGTCTGCCTGGACTGGCGGCGCTGATTCCAGCAGGCTTGGGAGGTCCGGGAACGGGTAGGCCTTAGACACGGCACCTCGGCACGAGCGCTAGGAATCCGCATGGAGCACGTGTACGACGACGCAGCCGCGGCCGAGTCCGCGGCGGAGTCGCTGCAGTCGGTGCTCGACGGTGCGCGCATGGCCCAGACGCCGGCCGTTCCGCCCGCCCAGCTGAGGGTGCTGACCATCATCGCGCGGGCGGCGGACACGAACATGAGCCGGCTGGCCGAGACCCTGGACGTCGTGCCGTCCTCAGCCAGCCGGTTGTGCGACCGGCTGGAGGCCACCGGGTTGCTGCGCCGGGTGCCCGACCCGCGCGACCGGCGCGAGGTGCGGCTGCTGCTCACGCCGGCCGCCAGGCGGCTGCTCCACGATCTGCGGGAGAGCCGGCGGCGGGCACTCGCCGGCGTGCTCTCGCGGATGAGCCCGGCGGCGCGGCACGATCTGGTGCGGGCGCTCACGGCGTTCGACGTGGCGGCCAACCCCGTGGTGGGCGAGGGCGGCGCGGGTCTGCGTACGGCCTGAGTTACCGTACGGCCGTGCGCATCGGCATCGTGATCCTTCCCGACGAGCGCTGGTCCGTTGCGGGCCGGCGATGGCAGCGTGCCGAGGAGTACGGCTTCGACCACGCCTGGACCTACGACCACATCGGCTGGCGCGACCTGGTCGACGGCCCGTGGTTCGACGCGGTGCCGACGCTGACCGCGGCCGCCATGGTGACCCGCCGGATCCGGCTCGGCACCTACGTGGCGTCGCCGAACTTCCGGCATCCGGTGCCCTTCGCCCGGTCGGTGCTGGCCCTCGACGACATCTCGCAGGGCCGGTTGGTGGTCGGCGTGGGCGCGGGCGGCACCGGGTACGACACGACGGTGCTCGGCGAGCCGGAGCTGCGGCCGGGCCGCCGGGTGGACCGGTTCGCCGAGTTCCTCGACCTGTTCTCCCGGCTGCTCACCGAGGACCACGTGGACCATCGCGGCGAGTTCTACGCCGCGGTCGACGCGCGTACGCTGCCCGGCCCGGTGCAGCAGCCCCGGCCGCCGCTGGTCGTGGCGGCCAACGGCCCCAGGGCGATCGGCCTCGCCGCCAGGCACGGCGACGGCTGGGTGACCATCGGCGACATCCGGGTGCCGGACAACCAGCGATGGTGGCTGTCGGTGGAGCGGCTGCGCGAGAGGTTCGACATCGCGCTGGCCGACGCCGGCCGCGCACCCGATGACGTCCGTAGATTTCTCAACCTGGATTCGGCGCCCACTTCACCGTTGAGCAGCGCCGACGCTTTCACCGAAGCGGCCGGGCGGGCGGCGGCCCTCGGTTTCACCGATGTGATCGCGCACTGGCCGCGGTCCAGCGGCTGGTATGCGGGTTCTGAGAAGGTGCTGGAAACGGTCGCCGGACTGCTGCCGCGGCTGCGTGCCCTTTAGGCCTCGCCGCGCAGTTGACCGGCGCCCGAAACTGGTCCTAAGACAATGGTTCAGCGGCGGTGCGCCGCACGGTAGGCGTCACTGACACTCTGCGGAATGCGCCCGCGCTCGGAGATCTGGTGACCGTTGCTCGCCGCCCACTCGCGAATCGCCTTGTTCTCGTCCCGGCTCCCGGCCGTGCGCCCGGCCGCGCTCGCCTGCCGTGCCCGGCCGGAACCACGGCCCACGCGGGTGCCCGCGTTGATGAACGGGTCGAGCGCCTTGCGCAGCTTTCCGGCATTGGCATCGGAAAGGTCGATCGTGTAGCTCGTTCCGTCCAGACTGAACTCGACGGTGCGGTCCGCCTTCTTTCCGTCCAGATCGTCGATGAGAGTGGTGATTACCTGTCGCGCCATGACGACTCCCGTTGGTTATCAGAATAGCCGCGCCCAGTGTCGCCCTTCGGCGCCGTCCCGCGCAACTCTTCCCTCAGATTCGACCATTCAATATTTTGCGGCGGCGAGTCGGCCAATAAATGCACGCACAGTATTCGCGCGAATGGCCGGCGACGGTGGCGCGGGTCCACGGGCGGGTGGCTGACGGCATCCGGATGCGGTTAGGGTCGTCGCCATGGACGCCTCCGACTCCGCTCCCGAGGCCGCCGGCGGCGGCGACTCGGCCGCCGAGGCGCCCCCGCCGAAGCCCGGAGTCTCCACCCCGGCCGGAGACGTAGCGGCTGCCGGCGACACGGCCCCGGAGGAGCCCGGATCCTCCGCCCCGGCCGAAGGCTCAGCGGCCGGCAGCAACACAGCGGCCGGCAGCACAGCCTGGCACGAGCAGCGACGGCAGGCGATCGCCGGGCATGCCGCGGCGCTCGAGGCGGGGCGTGCGGCCGAGGCCGACGAGGCCGCAGCGCTCATCGCCGATTTCGTCCGGGCCGCCGAGGAGCGCGGCCTGTCCCCCACGGTGCTCTCCGCCCGATCCTTCGACGGCCGGTCGACGTATCGGACGCGCATCCGTGGGTGGTACCTGAAGAGCAACAAGTCCGTAGCCGTCGGGACGGACGGTGGCTATTACGTGCTCACCGTCCCGTCCTCGCTGCGCGCCCGCTTCACCGGCGCCGACCTGCAACCGAGCATCCCCCGGCTCGTGGTCGGCGCGGGCGGTGGCGACGGCGAGACCATCCCCCTGGCGCAGCTCCTGCGGCGCCGTCTCGACCTGGGAGTTTCCTGGCCGTGATCGTTGGTTCCCCTTCCCCCGCACGACGCGGTGTCGTGGCGGCGGCAGTTGCCGCTGCCACGCTCGCATTCCCCGCCGCCCCCGCGGCTGCGGTTCCCGCGGCCATTTCCCGGGCCGTTTCCGGACCGGCTTCCGGGCCCGTTTCCGCGGCCGTTCCCGGGCGGGCGCAGCGCGCCGATGTGCCGTGCCCCAAGCCGGCCGTCGCGCCGCCCAAGGGCCGCCCGCCGCGGCCCACCCCGCCCAAGGACGACCCGGTGCTGCGCGCGGTCGGCGGTGACGCGCTGGCCACCAGCGGCCTGACCGTGCCGGCCGGCGCACCCAAGCCCCCGCCGATCAGCGCGACCACCTGGCTGGTCGCCGACCTGGACACCGGCGAGGTGCTGGGCGGCTGCGGCCCGCACGTCTACCAGACCCCGGCCAGCGTGCAGAAGTTGCTGCTGGCGGCCACGGTGATGCCGAAGCTGGACCGCAAGAAGCTCATCAAGGTGGTCGACTCGGACCTGCAGATCGAGCCGGGCAGCTCCGCGGTCGGCCTGGTCAAGGGCGGGCAGTATTCGATCACCACCCTCTGGCTGGGCCTGATCCTCAACTCCGGCAACGACGCGGCGAACACGCTGGCCCGGCTCGGCGGCGGCGCGGGCGGCGTCCCGGCCACGGTGGCCGCGATGAACGCCGAGGCGCGCAAGCTGGGCGCGTACCAGACGCACGCGGTCACCCCCTCGGGGCTGGACGGGCCCGGGCAGTTCACCAGCGCCTACGACCTGGCGCTGATCGCCCGGGTCTGCTTCGCCATGCCGGACTTCCGCTCCTATGCGCTGACCCGCAGCGCGAAGATGCCCGCCCAGAAGGCCCTGAAGAAGGGCGGCTTCCAGTTCCAGAACGAGAACAAGCTGATCTACAACTACCCGGGGGCGCTCGGCGGGAAGACCGGCTTCACCAAGCTGGCCCGGCACAGCTACGTCGGCGCGGCGCAGCGCAACGGCCGCCGGCTGGTGGCCACCCTGCTCGGCGCCGAGGCGAACCCGCTGCGCAGCTGGCAGCAGGGCGCGAAGCTGCTGGACTGGGGCTTCTCGCTGCCCAAGGACGCCTCGGTGGGCAAGCTGGTGGAGCCGGACGGCAAGGACGCCGAGGGTACGGCGGACACGAAGGACGCCAAGGCGGTGCCGCCCCCGGCGGAGAAGCCGGCGCCGGCCGCGGCCCAGAAGGCGTCACCGCAGCTGCTGTCCCTCGGAGTGGCCGCCGCGGTGGCGATCGTGCTGGCCGGCACCCCACTCCTCCTCCTGCTGACCCAGCGCCGCCGCCACAGAATCCGCCGCCGCCCAAGAACCCAATAACAGCCACCGGCCCGCCGTCGCAACCAAAGTGGTAGCCCACACGCCCATCCGGCCCTCGAATGGACGTCTGAGCTACCACTGCCAACCGGCGCGCAGCGTCGCAAGCGAAAAGTGGTAGCCCACGGGCCGATCCGAGCCCCCGATGCCCCTCTGGG
>NZ_JBFAZH010000031.1:0-18345 GCF_040681735.1 Actinoplanes sp. NPDC051633
GACCCCAGCGGGTTCGAGGCGCTGCACGTCTTCATCGCCGCGGTGCAGGCGGTGGTCGCCGGGTTCGAGGGTCCCGCGGAGGACGAGCCGCTGCTGGAGTTCCAGGTCGCCGACCCGGATGTCTTGCGGCAGCGGCTGATCGACGCCGGCCTGCGGGACGTCACCGTCGACACGAGCCACCAGGAGCGCCTCACGGTGGCATCCGGGCAGCAGCTGTGGGACTGGACCGTCGGCGGCAACCCGATCCCCGGCATGCTCGTCGCCGACCTGACCGCCGGGCAACGCGCGGACGTCATCCGGGTGCTCGACGGGATGGTCCGTGACCGCGCCGCCGGCAACGGCCCGGCTGTGCTGGTCGCGCCGCTGAACATCGGGGTCGGTACGAAGTAGACCCCCGGCCGGCCGGTCCTAGCCGAGGAAGTGGGCGTCCCTCGCCATCGCCCTGAACGCGGCCAGGGACTCCCTGTCGGTGTCGATGCGCCACTTCTCGTGGTAGCCCGGATGGGTGTCGGTGTCGAACCAGACCACGCCGCCGATCGCCGGGTGCTGCTCGATCCAGTTGGCGGCCAGCGTGATCCAGTCGGCCTTCGTGCTGCCGCCGCGGTCCACCGACCCGATCTCGGTGATCATGATCGGCTTGCGCGTCGCGTACGCGTCGTAGATCGGCTGGAACATCGTGCCCGGCGCCTCGCGGTGCAGGTTGTAGCCGGACACGCCGACCCAGTCGACCTGGTCGTCGCCCGGGTAGTAGCGGGCCTTCGCGTTCCACTTCGCGGCCGGGCTGTCGTTCCAGTTGGGACTCCACACCCACGAGACGTTGTCCGCGCCCTGGTCGGCGAAGATGCTGCGAATCCGCTTCCACACCTTCACGTACCCCGCCGCGTTGTCGCCGTTGTCGGCGCCGCCCCACGCGTACCAGTCGCCGTTCATCTCCCAGCCCCAGCGCAGCAGCACCGGCCGGCCGAACCGCCTGATCTGCTTGGCGTTGCGCGCGATCAGCGCGTCATGGTCGCCGCGCAGCACGGAGGCGTGGTCGGTGCCGCGCCAGGAGATCATCGGGTACGCGTCGTCGGGCAGCCAGGCGATGGACCGCGGCAGCACGTCGGTCCACGCGTAGAAGACGTGCAGGATCCGCAGGTCGCGGCCGAGTTGCCGGCGGCGCAGGTCGACCGCCGAGGCCGGCGACAGACCGTCCAGACCAAGGTACGCGCCCAGCATCGCCCGGCCGCGCCGGAACGGAACCGGTCCGCCGCCACTGGTCACGATCTTGGGAACGGTCACGGCCGCCGACGGCGACGCCGACGGCGACGCCGACGGCGCGGCACTCGGGCCGGTGGTGGCCTCCGCGGGCGGCGCCTGGGTGCGTGACTGCAGCATGAAGACCGCGCCCGTGGGCACCGCGGCCAAGCCGGCCAGGCCCAGGAAGACCCGCCGCTGGTAGCGCTTCGGCGCCCGGTGCTGCGGCGTCACGTCAGCGTCCGTCCGGTGCGCAGCGCGACCCTGCGGGCGACCCGCCAGGCCGGCTGGGCCAGCTTCTTGACCACGGGTACGAGCTGCGGGCCGCCGCCGGACACCAGCTCGACCAGATCGGCGCCGGTGTGCTCGGGGGTCGGCTGCAGGCGCGGCACGGCGAACCGGTGCTCCCCGGGCCGGTGCAGGCGGCGGCCCACCTCGGTGGCGTTGTCGTGCCCGGCGGCGCGGACCTCGTCGCGCACCCGGCGGCCGTTGTAGCCGTGCGGGTACGCGAAGCTGCGCACCTGGAGCTGGAGGCGCTGCTCGAGCTCGTCGTGGCTGCGGACGATCTCCTCGTGCAGCCGGTCCGGGGGCAGCACGTCCAGCGGGTGGTGGATCAGGCTGTGGTTGCCGATCTCCACCCCGGCGGCGGCCACCTCGGCGAGCTCCTCCCAGGTGAGCAGCCGGCCGAAGTCCGGGGACCAGCGGCCGAGCCAGCCGGCCCGGTCGCCGAGATGCCCGACCGAGGCGTAGAGCGTGGCCTTCGCCCCGGCCGCCTCGAGCGCGGGCACCCCGGCGGTGAGGAAGTTGCGGTAGCCGTCGTCGAAGGTGACCGCGACCAGCCGGTCGGTGCAGCCGGCGTCCAGCAGGTCGAGGGCCTGGCTGAGCCCGACCAGGCGGTAGCCCGCCGCGGTCAGCGCGGTGAGCTGCTCGGTCAGCCGGGACGCGGGCACGGCGAGGTCGCTCAGCGGACCGCCGATCGCGGACACCGAGTGGTACATCAGGGCGGGGAGCGTTTCCCAGTTCACAGATCCCCTATCGGCCGGCGCCCCCTCGACTTGACGGTCCGGCCTCTGCCGAAAGTCATAGGCACGGTTCCGTCCGCGGGCGGAAGCGGCGGGGTACGCCCGGGCGAAAGAGTGACCGCTATGACGATCGATGCCTGGCGGCTCGCCGAGTCCGCCGCGGGAGCCGCCGTCCTCCTCGCCGTGACCGCGATGCCGACGGCCTGGCACGCGCTCGACACGTCACTCACGGCGGTGCTCGGCGGCATGCTGGCACTTCTCACTGCTGGCGTTTACGCGTTACACGCCGTAACCTTCGACTGCTTCCGGATGACGCGGCACCGTGAAAAGCGCAGTTTTTCCTACACGCAGAGTAAGGACTGAACCGTCGCCCCGCATGGCCCGTATCCCCGGATGACGACGCACAGCACTACCCCGGGAGCGGCCCATGTTCCGGCTCATTCAGCTCCACGCCCACCTCGGCGTGCCCCGCATCGGTGTCGACCCCGACGGCTACGCCTCCGAACGCGCCGCCCTGGCCCGCTACCGCGCGACCCCGGCGACGTTCTTCGGGGTCGGACGCTTCGACGAGGAGGGCACCCTCGCCGAGATCATCATGGACGCCGTGTGCGGCCCGCTCGGCGACTGCCCGCGGCCGGCCACGGTCGTGCACGCCCAGACCTTCCAGCGGCTCTGCGAGGCCTGCGGCTTCGGCCTGGACGTGCTGAGCGTCCCCGAGCTGGCGGTGCGGCTGGGCATCGCGGTACGGCTCGCGCCGGTGCTCGCCCGCTCCGGCCGGCACGCGGCCGCCGAGTTCGCCTTCACCGCCAGCAATCGGATCGCGCGTGAGTTCGCCTCCCGGGTCGACGACCGGCAGTGGCGTGCCGAGCTGTGCGCCGAGCTGGCCCGCAACCCGAGCTCGGTGAACGGCCTGCTGATCGGCGTGGGCGCACTGAGCCACCGGGACGTGCTCGACCTCTACCCCGCACTGTGCGCCCTGGGCTCCGAGCTGCCCGCGTGCGTACACGGGGACCTGTTGCGGGCCACCGCCCGGCCGCTCTCCCCCGCGGGTGTCGCCGCGCTGCGCCTCGGCATCTGAGCCTCTCAACTGACCTGCCTGTTACGGTCGCGCCTATGGCGCTGACGTTCGACGACCTGGTCAAGCGGGCCACCTCGTTGGTGCCCGGCGGGCGGCGTGCGGTGCTCGGCATCGCGGGTGCGCCCGCCGCCGGCAAGACCACGCTCGCCGAGGAACTCGTACGGGCCCTCTCGCCCGGCGTCGCGCACGTCCCGATGGACGGCTTCCACCTCGCCGACGTGGAGCTGGAACGGCTCGGCGCGCGGGACCGCAAGGGCGCGCCGGACACGTTCGACGCCCTGGGCTACGCCGCGCTGCTCAAGCGGCTGCGCGACGACGAGGACGACGTGATCTACGCGCCCGGCTTCGAGCGCGTGATCGAGCAGCCGATCGCCGGCACCATCCCGGTGCCCCGCAGCGCCCGGCTGATCGTCTCCGAGGGCAACTACCTGATGGTCGACGACCCGGCGTGGGGCAAGGTCCGGCCGATGTTCGACGAGATCTGGTACGCGGACCTGGACCAGGAGGAACGCCTGCGGCGGCTGGTCGACCGGCACCGGCGCTTCGGCAAGGACGAAGCTCAGGCGGTGGAGTGGGCCACCGGCACCGACGAGCGCAACGCCCAGATCATCATGGCCACCCGGTCGCGCGCCGACCTGATCGTCCCGGCGGAGCTGATCCGCGGAATCGGCACGCCACCGGCTTAACCTGGCGGCATGGACCTGCCCGGCGGCGCCAGCGTGACCCTGGAGTCCGCGCGCCCGGTCACCGAGGGCTGGTGCAACACCGTCGCGGTCAACCCGCGGCTGCTGCGCTGCACCGCCGACGACGGCCGCACGGTGATCGTGAAGATGCGCCGCCCGCCGGGCGACACCCGCCGCCGCTCGGGGTTCCGGCGCGAGCTGTCCGCCCTGCTGCTGCTCGCCGAGCTGGACTGCGACGCCGGCCCTCGACTGCTGGCCACCGACGACAGCGCCGGCCTGCTGGTGCTCGAGGACCTGGGCGACGGTCCGGCACTGGAGGACCTGCTGGTCGGCTCCGACCCGGCGGCGGCGACCGCGGCGTTCGTCGCGCTGGCCGAGGCGGTCGGCCGGATGCACACCGCGACCCTGGGCCAGGCCGACGGCATCGGGCCGCCCTGGTTCGACGTGGCCGAGCACTGGTCGCGGATCGGCGAGCTGACCGAGACCGAGTGGGCCGATCGGGACGTGGCCGAGCTGCTGGAGATCCTCGCCTCCGGGCCGATGGCGCTCTCCAACGGCGACCTGGCGCCGCAGAACTGCCGGCTGCGCGACGGCCGGATGCGGCTGCTCGACTTCGAGGACGCCGCCTGTCAGCACCCGCTGCTGGATGCCGCGCAGTTCCGGCTGCCGTTCTACGGCGGGCCGTGCTGGGCCCGGATCCCGCCAGCGGTGGGCGCCGAGGTCGAGGCGGCGTACCGGGCCGCGGCCGGGCGGGCGGCGGACCGCGCGTGGGCCGAGGGCATGGCGGCCGCGGTCGGGGCGTGGACGATCATCCGGCTGGTCCGCGTACCCAAACTGCTCGACGCCGATCCGCCGCACCCGATGGGTTTCTCGCGGCGCGGCCAGCTGCTGGACACGCTGCAGGTGGGCGCGGAGGCCACCGCGACGGTCCTGCCACGGCTGTCGGCGTGGTTCGCGGCGACCGAGGACGATCTGCGGTCGCGCTGGCCGGGGCTGCCGGAATCCCAGGACGTGTATCCCGCCTACCGATGAGTGGCATGCTTGCCGCGTGTCAGTTGGTGAAGCGGTCGAGGCCCGGCCACGGCGGCGGCGCCGCGCGGTGATCTTCGGGGTCGTGGTGGCTCTGGTGCTCGCGCTGTTGTTCGGGGTGCCCTATTGGACGCTGGTGCTGGCGGGCAACGAGTGGCCCGGCCCGGTCCCGGCCGTGCTGTCCGTCGTCGCCCTGGTCGCCGTGCTGGCGTTTCCGCTGCTCATGTTCGGTGGGCACGGTCGCGGGATGGACCGGGCGGCGATCATCGCCGACACGATGCTCGGCGTCGTGTGGGTCCTCTTCGTCTGGTCCCTGCTGGGCAACGTGCTGCGCGTGGTGCTGACGATCGCCGGCGTGGCCGATCCGGTCCGGTCGCGGATCGTCACGGCCGTGGTCGCGCTGATCGCGCTGGTCCTGCTGATCTGGGGGTACGCGGAGGCGATGCGGATCTCCCGGGTACGCCGGGTCGACGTCACGCTCCCCCGCCTCGGCGCCGCACTCGACGGGCTCCGCGTCGTGCTGATCACCGACACCCACTACGGCCCGGTCGACCGCGCGAAGTGGTCCCGCGGCGTCGTCGACGTCGTCAACTCCCTGGACGCCGACGTGGTCGCGCACACCGGAGACATCGCGGACGGCGACGTGTCCAGGCGCCGCGCCCAGTCCACGCCCCTCGGCGACGTCCGGGCCGCGCTGGCCCGGGTCTACGTGACCGGCAACCACGAGTACTTCAGCGGCGCGCCCGGCTGGGTGGAGCACATGACCGAGCTGGGCTGGACCTGGCTGCACAACAAGCACGTGGTGGTGTCGCGCGGCGGCGACGACCTGGTGATCGCCGGCGTGGACGACCGGACCGCGGCCGGATCCGGCGTGCCCGGCCACCAGGCCGATCACGCGGCCGCGCTGGCCGGCGCCGACCCTTCCCTGCCGGTCCTGCTACTCGCGCACCAGCCACAGCAGATCGCCGGCGCGGTGACGCACGGCGTCGACCTGCAGCTGTCGGGCCACACCCACGGCGGTCAGATCTGGCCGTTCCACTACCTGGTCCGCACCGACCAGCCGGCACTGCAGGGCCTGTCCAGGCACGGCGAGCGCACGCAGCTCTACACCAGCCGGGGCACCGGCTTCTGGGGCCCGCCCTTCCGGATCTTCGCCCCCAGCGAGATCACCCTGCTGACCCTGCACGCCGCCTGACCCGGCGCGGCTCCGCAAGCCAACAGTGGTAGCCCAGCGGGCTGTTCGCCCGTCGGATGGGCGTCCTGGCTACCACTTCCCGCTCCGGCAGGGAGTCGCAAGCGAACAGTGGTAGCCCAGCGGGCTGTTCGCCCGTCGGATGGGCGTCTGGGCTACCACTTTTGGCTGATCTCGTCGGCGACGCCGAGCATCTGGGCGGCCAGCGGCTGCAGGCCGATGCCGGTCAGCACCAGGCCGGTCGACACGCGCTCGGCGACGCCCCACTCCCAGATCGCCGTCGCGTCGGTGCCGGTGCTCGCGGCCAGGCGGCGGGCGCGGTCCCACGGATCGCCTTCCATCAGCTCGACCGGGTCCTCGCGCATCAGGATGCCCAGGTCGTACTCCGGCTCGGCGTGCAGGCCGTCGGGGTCGACCAGCTTGAAGCCGTCGGCGCTCCGCAGGGCGTTCCACTGGTGGACGTCGCCGTGGACCAGGACGGCGCGATCCGGGGCGTACCCGTCGATCCGGTTTCGAATCGCCATCCTGGCGTGGTCGACGGTGCGCTCGGTGCAGGGACGATCGCGCTCGGCCCATCGGCGGGTGATGAAGTCGTCCAGCCAGAGCGCCTTGTCGACGGCCGTGGGCAGCAGGCCGTCGGGAATCGGACGCCAGATGCGTTGCGCGGCGCCGGTCAGGATCTCGAGGCGCTCGGGCAGGGGACGGTCGAGGTCGGCGAGAGACGGGCCGAGGCGCTCGATGAGCATCGCGCCGAGCCCCTCGTCGGCCTCGAGGAGTCGCGCACACCCGTCGCCATCCGCGAGCCGCAGCACGACGATCTCGTGCCGCGCGTGATCGCCCGCGCGGGGGATCATGAGCTTGAGCACCGCGGGTGTGCCGTCGGCCCGGGTTGCCTCCGCCACGAAGGCCTCCGTCCCGCCCTGGAAGCTCCGGCCCATGGTCAGTGACCAGCGGCCCGCCAGCTCGTCGACCAGACCCGGGAGCCCGGCCAGCCAGTCGTCCGCGCCGGCGAGGCGGGCCTTCGCGCGCACCGTGTCGGGGAGATCGATCACCCGCGTGATGGTGACACGCGTGACAGCCGAGGGCGACGTAATTGCGTTGAAGCGCTCTCCCCGGAGCCGGAGGATGGGTTCACCGCCCGAACCGACGTGAGGATCTCGCATGCGCTTGCTCCGTGACCTATGGGAGACGTCGTCGGTCCGTACCCTGCTGGTGGGTCTGCTGATCCTGCTCGGCGCCGCCGGGCAGGCGGGCGCCCTGGCCCTGGCCGGCGCCGTGCTGATCAATCGATCCGTGCCGCTGTTCGTGCTGCTCGCCGTGGCATTGGTGATCTCCGTCCTCGGCGATGTGATCGTCAACCTGGTCGCGGCCGGCCTCACCGCCGACTGGGCCGCGCGGGCCCGCCGTGGGCTGAACCGGGTGGCCTTCGGGCAGGATCTGCCGACGCTGGAGAACACCCCGGTCGGCGAGCTGCTCGACCGCATCGACAGCGACGTCTACCAGGTCGGGTCCGAGGTCCGGGGCAGCGGCATCCGGCTCGCCCAGTCGCTCGCCGTGGCCGGTCTGTCGATCGTCACGGCGTTCTTCGTCTGGTGGCCGGCGGGCGTCGGGATGGTGCTCGTGTCGGCGCTGCTCGTGCTGGTCATGAGCAAACCGATCGCCCGCATCGGCCCGGCCCGGATCAGCGAGGAGGAGGCCTGGTCCGACCTCGCCGCGGTGATGGAGGAGTCGGTGCACGGGCAGGACGACGTGCGCACCAGCCTGGCCGCGCCGTACGTCCTCAAGCTCTTCGCGGTCCGCGCCAGCGAGGTGCTGCGCCGGGGCCGCAGGGTCTGGCGCATGTCCTCGAAGGTCACCCTGGGCGCCGGCGCGATCACCCGCACCCTGATCGCGGTGCTGGTCGTCGGCGGCGCCTGGGCGCTGCTGAACGGCTCGGTGAGCGGCGCGCGGCTGACCTCGGTGTGGCTGCTCGCGCTCGGCTTCGCCGGCACGCTGGAGCACGTCACGCGGATGGTGCCGGAGCTGCAGAACGCGCTCGGCGCCTGGAGCCGGGTGCAGCTGCTGCGGAAGGTTCCGCAGGAGCCGGTCGGCGGCCTGCCGCCGCGCGACGGCAGCCTCGAGGTGCGCAACCTGACGTTCCGGTACTCCGAGTCCGACTCGGACCGGCCGCCGGCGCTGAGCAACGTCAGCCTGACCTTCGACCGCGGCCGCTCGTACGCGCTGATCGGCCGCACCGGCTCGGGCAAGTCGACCCTGGCCAAGGTGCTGACCCGGGCGGTGGACGTGCCGCGCGGCACCGTCTTCCTGGCCGGCGTGGACATCAACGACATGGATGTCGAGGGGCTGCGCCGCTTCACCGCGATCGTCCCGCAGCGCACCGAGATCCTGGCCGGCACGCTGGCCGAGAACATCGCGCTCTTCGACCGTGAGCTGCTCCCGCGGGCGGGTGGCGCGCTGTCCGAGCTGGGCCTGACCGCGTGGGCGGCCAGCCTCCCGGACGGCATCGAGACGCGGCTCGGCGAGGGCGGCTACAAGCTGTCCGCCGGGCAGGAGCAGCTGGTTGCCTTCGCCCGGATCCTGGTACGCAACCCGCAGGTGGTCATCCTGGACGAGGCGACCGCCCGGATGGACCCGGTCACCGAGTCGTGGGTGCAGCGCGCCACCGACCGGCTGCTCGAGGGCCGGATCGGCGTGATCGTGGCGCACCGGCTGTCGTCGGTGGAACGCTGCGACGAGGTGGTCGTGCTGTCCGACGGCGCGGTGCTCGAGTCGGGGCCGCTGCGCGCGTCGCGGCGCTTCGCCGAGCTGCTCGCCACCAGCAACGCGGCGGTGACCACCGGCGGCGGCGTGCTGCTGGCCGAGCGCGACGGCTACTCCTCCTCGTTGGTCGAGACGCAGCCGCCGGCCGACACCTCGCTGGTCAACGATCTGCCGCGTGCCGACCCGCCGCCGCTGCCCCCGGCTCCGGAGGCCCGCACGCTGCGGGAGATCTTCCGGCTCGCCACGAACGACCCGCGGTTCAGCATGGGCGCGGTCGCGTTCTTCGCCGTGCTCGTGTTGCTGGGCATGGACGGCGCGATCCTGCCGCTGATGTGGGCGCACGTGGTGGACGGCGTCGGCGACCCGATGCTGCCGGCGATCGGGATCGCGGCGGCGCTGATCATCGCGATCCCAACCCTCTTCTACACCGGGGCGTGGTTCCCGGAGTGGTGGGTGCGGCAGATGCTGCGGATCAGCCTGCGCCTGGTGCACGGGCAGATCGGGCCACGCCGGGTCAGCAAGTACACCCCGGCCGAGGTGGTCGCCCAGGGCGGCGACACCGAGCGGGTGGTCATGCTCGCCGACAACATCATCGACCTGGCCATGAGCCTGCTGGTGATCGTCGCGATGACGTGGGCCTCCGGCTCGATCGTCCCGGCGTTGTTCTTCATCGGGACGATGGTGGTGTCCGGGCTGACCGCGACGCTGTTCGGCCCGCGGCTGGAAAGGGCCGCGCGGCGTACGGTGGCGGCGCGGGCGGCGTTCGCGACCGCGCTGGTGTCGTCGCTGTCGGCGGCTCGCACGGTCAAGCTGGCCGGGGCCACCGAGCCGGTGCTGGACCACCTGGCCGAGCTGGACGCCGACCGCAGCGAGAAGCAGCGCCGCGAGATCTCCATCCAGGTGTGGGCGCGGTCCACACCGGCGGCGCTCAGCGGGCTGCTGCCGATCGCGGCGTGGGGCCTCTACCTGGCCGGGGACCTGTCCGCGGCGGCCACGCTGATCGCGGTGTCGGTGCTGGGCAGCGCGCGGTGGTTCGCGTGGGTGGCGGCGTCGCTGGTGTCGCACTTCCCGTCGGCCCGGGTGTGGACGCGGCGGACGGTGACGATGGCGGGCGCGGCCGCGTACTCGTCGTCGATCCCGGGGGTGGACATCTCGGCCGGCACCGCGCCGGCGCCCCCGGCCGCTCCGCGGCGGCCGCTGCAGCGGCTGGAGCTTTCCGGCTTCAGCGCGGTGCACGAGAACGGCATGGTCGGCGCGCAGGACGTGGACCTGGTCGTCGAACGGGGACAGCTGGTGCTGGTGCTCGGCCCGGTCGGGGCGGGCAAGTCGTCGCTGTTGCGAGCGCTGGCCGGGATCGTGCACCACACCGGGCGGCTGACCTGGAACGGCCAGCCGGTGGACGAGCCGGAGCTGTTCCTGCGGCCCAACCAGGTCGGGTACGTAGGGCAGCTGCCGCGGGTGCTCTCCGGGACGGTGGCCGACAACATCCAGCTCGGGCACGAGGTGGACGCGGAGGACGCCGTGTCGACGGCCCAGCTGGAGCACGACCTGGCCGCGGCCGGCGGCGGGTTGCAGCTGCTGATCGGGCACAAGGGGACCCGGCTCTCCGGTGGTCAGCTGCAGCGGCTGGCGCTGGCCCGGGCGCTGGCACCGCGCACCGAGCTGCTGATCGCCGACGACGTGTCGTCCGCGCTGGACGTCACCACGGAGCTGGAGTTGTGGCAGGCGCTGCGGTCGCACGGCGTCACGGTGGTCGGCTCGACCTCGAAGCGCGCCGCGCTGGTGCAGGCCGACAAGGTGGTCGTGCTGATCGGCGGCCGGGTCGAGGCGCAGGGGAGCTGGCGCGAGCTGGAGGACCGCTGGGGTCACCTGGCGGGCTGAGCCGAATTCTGCGTGTCCCGCATCTTTGCGGGGCACGCAGTTTTGTCAGCCGGCCTGGGCCTCGAGCTGCTTGACCACCGCGGTGACCGTGTCCGCGGGGATCGCGAAGCCCACGCCCACGCTTCCGGTCGAGTCGCCCGCGGTGGCGATCGCCACGTTGACGCCGATCACCCGGCCGGCCGTGTCGACCAGCGCGCCGCCGCTGTTGCCCTGGTTGATCGCCGCGTCGGTCTGCAGCAGGCCGGTGAGCTTCTCGTTGCCGGTGCTCACCTCACGGTCCAGGGCCGACACGATGCCCGACGTGACGGTCCCCTCGAGGCCGAGGGGGGCGCCGAAGGCCAGCACCGTGTCGCCGACCGCGACCGAAGCGTCCGGGGCGAAGGTGGCCGGCGTCAGGCCGGTGACGTTCCGGGCCTGGACCAGCGCGAGGTCGTGGGTGCTGTCGGCGGCGACGACGGTGGCGGGAACGGTCCTGCCGTCGGCGAGGCGCACGCTGACCGTGCCGTCGGAGGCGATCACGTGGTTGTTGGTGAGGATCAGGCCGTCGGCGGAGAGGACGACGCCGGAGCCCAGCGACGACTCCTGGGCGCTGTCGACCAGGACGGTGACGATGCTGGGTGAGACCTTCGCGGCCACGGCCGCGAGGTTGTCGCCCTCGGTGACGGTCGTGGTCGCGGCGGTGGCTGCGGTCGTGGCGGCGGTGGTCCCGTCCGCGGCGGTGTGGTGCTCGGCGATCACGCCGCCCGCCGCTCCCCCGCCGCCGGCCAGGGCGAGGAGGGCGATGCCGCCGGCGACCCGGCGCGGCCACCGGCGATCCCCGCGGTGCGACGGCGGCTGCCCGTCGTCGGGCGGCCCGGGCGGCGGCATGACGAAGGTCGGCGGAGTCGCGATGTTCTCGTAGGTGTGGGGCCGGGTGTCGTTGATCGTGCTGGTCATGGCGCCGCCTCGTTTCTCAAGGGCTGATGACTCCACGGTTCCCGGGCGGCTTGTCACTTCCTTGTGAGCGGTCTGTGAGTCCGCTGAACGCGGTCAGGTCCCGCGTCCCGTCACGTCGGCCGCACCCGCGCCGTTGGACCGGTCATGGGACGACTGCGATGGGCCGTACCGCTGGCCGTGCCGCTGGCCGGGGTGCTGATGCTGGCGGCGTGCGCCGACGACGAGGCCGCGCCGGCCGACGTGCCGGCGTCCGTACCCGTCGAGAGCACGCCCGCCGCGACGCCGGAGATCACCGCGACCACCACCGCGGCCGCGAAGCCGGCCCGCACAGCGGCCACCGAGCGGGCCGGACAGGGCGGCGGAATGGCCGCGTTCGTGGCCGCGGTGCAGGCGAAGATGCCGGAGATCGCCGTCGACCGGCGGGACGAGGAGATCGAGGAGATCGCGCAGCAGGCCTGCGCGTCGCTGGCCGCCGGAACGAAGACCGACGCGCTGGTCGCGGAGACCCGGGCCCTGGGTACGGCCGACGCGGAGGCCACCGATCAGGCCACGGCACGGGAGCTGATCAAGCTGGCCATCGACACCGTCTGCCCGGCCGAGAGCGACCGCGTCGACGACTTCTGAGGCGGTTGCCGACACGAAACACGACCTAGGGTGGAGCCCCTAGACCGAAAGTCGCAGGGCGCACAGCATTCGAAGACCGCAGGCAGATGTGGCGCACAGTAACGCTCACGATGCTTGATTCATGGGAATCTTCGGTGTGGTGGGGACCGCGATGGGCGGCCTGATCGGGTGGTCCGACGACGACGGGCCGGGTGCCGACCCGGCCGCGCTGCGGGCGCTCTTCGCCGATCTGGGACTGCGGATCGGCCCGGAGCCGGCCGACCTGGAGGCGGTGATCCGGGCGTTCCAGTCGCGGGTGGGCCTGCGTCCCGACGGAGTGGCCGGCCCGCGCACGGTGCACACCCTCGTACGGTACGCGCGGGAGGCGCGTGACCTGCGCGTCTTCGAACGCCGCGCCGCCTGACGGACTGAGGGGCGCTGGCGGGCGCCCCCGTGCTGCGGTCAGCCGCCGACCTTGCCGACGATGAACTGCTCGGCCGCGTTCAGCGAACCGTTGTAGTTCAGGTGTGCGGCGAGGTTCTGCCCACCCTGACAGAAGGTGTCGCCCGTGTTGCAGAACGACCGGGTACGGTCGGCGACCGCATCCAGCTTGCCCCGGCCACGGGAGAACACCCCGTTGCGGGTGCGGTTCGCCGCGTTGAACGGCTCACCGGCGGTGAACGTCGGGTCGCCGAACAGCGCGATCGCGGCCACCTGGTCGATCGCCGCGGCGTCCACCGCGGGCTCGCCGCGCCGGCCGGCCCCGGCGATCGTGTCACCGACCACCTGAGCGCCCTGCGAATAACCGGCCAGGACGATCTTCGTGTCCGGGCAGGACGCGACCGTGGCCTCGATCTTCTCGGCCATGTCGGCGACGCCCTGCCGCACACTGTTCTGATAGTTACCCAGCGTTGCCGGATAGTCGACGGCCGTGGACCTCACGGTCCGGGCGGTGCCACGGGTGACCCGCTGGGCCAGTGGCCCGATCAGAACCCCCAGGCCCGCCCGTTCGGTCGAGGCACGTGCGCCGATGATCTCCACGTCCGCGCACCCATCCCCGGGTGCCTGCGCGGCGAAAGAGAACGGCGCCACCGCAAGTCCGCCCGCCACCACGACGCCGGCTGCGGCGATCATGAGAGCCTTGCGTGCTCGCATCAGTCGAGCTCCTTTCCTCGGTCTCGGTACTTCTTGCACCAGGTACGCAAGAAGACTTCCCGAGGACGGACGCTATGGAATTGTCCACAAACCACTTAGATGCTGAACCAACGACGTATCGCATACGTACCGGTCAGCGAGGCATCGTCAGTCGTCGAAGTCGACGATGACCTTTTCGGTCAGCGGCGTCGACTGGCACGTCAGCACGAATCCCGCGGCCACCTCCCGCGGCTCCAGCGCGAAGTTGCGCCGCATCCGCACCTCACCGTCGGTCACCCGGGCCCGGCATGTGCCGCACACTCCGCCCTTGCACGCGAAGGGCATATCCGGACGGGCCCGCTGCGCACCCTCGAGCACCGTCTCGCCCTCGGCCACGGTCACCGTCGTCGATCGGCCGTCCAGCTGCACGGTCACCTCGCTCGACGGGCCGTCCGGCCGGGCGTCGTCGGCGCGCACCACCTCGGGCGGCAGTTCATCCACCCAGAACAGCTCGCGATGGATCCGCTCCGGTGACACTCCGTGCTCGGTGAGCACCTCGGTCGCGTCGGTGACCATCCCGAACGGGCCGCACAGCCACCAGTGGTCCACCGCGTCGACGTCGATCAGGAGCGGGAGGAGGGTACGCAGCTTCGCCGCGTCCAGCCGCCCGGTGAGCAGCTCGACCTCGCGTGCCTCGCGGGACAGCAGGTGCACCAGCTCGAGGCGTGACGGATGGCGGTCTTTAAGATCGGACAGCTCCTCGGCGAACATTACGGTGTCCGCCCGCCGGTTGCCGTAGAGCACGCTGACCTGCGTCTCGGGATGGCGCAGCAGGGACGCGGCGATGGACAGCACCGGGGTGATGCCCGAGCCGGCCGCGATCAGCACGTGATGGCCGGGCCGGTCCAGCTCGGGCGTGAACGTGCCGGACGGCGGCGCCACGTCGACCCGGTCGCCGGGCCGCAGGTCGTGCACCAGCCAGGAGGAGACCACGCCGCCGGGAACCTCACGCACACCGATGCGCGGGCGTTCGCCGGCCGGGGCGCAGATCGAATACGTCCGCCGTTCGTCGCCCCGGCGCACGATCAGGGACTGCCCCGGCCGGAAGGCGAACTCCTGCTCCAACTCGGACGGCACGTCGAAGGTCACCGCGACCGCGTCGGCGCACAGCCGCTCGACGTCGGCGACGCGAAGCGGATGGAACACCTCAGATCTCCTTCACGTGCTCGAACGGCTCGCGGCAGGACGGGCAGCGGCGCAGCTCCCGGCATGCGGTGGCGCTGAACGCGGAGATCAGCTCGCTCTCGGGGTTGCCGCACTGGGGACAGGCGACACCGGTCCTCGGCAGACCGAGGTTGAGGGGAACCGGACCGGGTGCCCGGCGCGGCGCCGGACCCGGCGGCGAGATGCCGGCGGCGGCGAGCTTGGCCCTGCCCGCCTCGGAGATCCAGTCGGTGGTCCAGGCCGGCGCCAGCACGGTACGCACCTCGACCGATCGGTAGCCGGTCAACGCCCGCCGCAGATCGGCCCGGATCTCGTCCATCGCCGGGCACCCCGAGTAGGTCGGCGTGATCGTGACGACGACCGTGTCCGCGTCCTCCCGCACATCCCGGATCACGCCCAGATCCGCGAGCGTGAGCATCGGCAGCTCCGGGTCGACGCCGGCGGCGACCCTCTCGGCGGCGCTCACCACACACCGCCGGGCACGGAACGGGCGAGGCCCTGCATCTCGTCGAGGATCGCCGCAAGCTCGGACGGCAGCTCCCGATTTCCCGGCTCCCCCGGATGCCGCAGCGTCGCCGCCGCCAGCACCTGCGCCATCACCGCGTCGAACTCGTCACCCCGATGCGGCCCGAGGAACGGCCACAGCGCGTCCACCGCGTCCTGCATGCGCCGATGCGACTTCTCGGTGCCGTCGCCGAGCCGCACCACCCACTGCGCCGCATAGTCCCGGTGGTAGGTGAGCTCCTTCACGGCCTTGGCGGCGATCGCGGCCAGGACCGGGTCCTCCGCGGCGGTCAAGCCGTCCAGCACCGCGAGCCGCCACGTCGAGAAGGCGAGCAGCCGGGCCATCAGATGCGCGAAGTCGAGATCGGACCGCTCGACGAGCCGCACGTTGCGGAACTCGGCGGGTCCCCGCTGGTAGGCCAGCGCGTCCTCGTCGCGGCCCCGGCCCTCCGCCTGGGACGCGCGGGTCAGCAGCAGCCGGGCCTGCCCGAGCAGGTCCAGCGCGATGTTGGCGATCGCCACCTCGTCCTCGAGCTCGGGCGCGCGGGTCACCCACTGCTGCAGCCGGTGCGACATGATCAACGCGTCGTCGCCCAGCGCGAGGCACCGCTCGGCCAGCTCGGCGCGGTCCACACCCTCGGGCAGCTCGGTGGGCACCCCGCCGAGCGGGTCGGCGAAGCCGGTGCCGTAGGCCCAGCGGGCGTCGTCGTCGTGGTCGGTCAGCGCGCCGTACGCGTCGTCGAAGGACATGGCGACCTCAGATGTGCGGTACGGAGTCGGGGATGGCGTAGTACGTCGGATGCCGGTACGCCTTGTCGCCGCTCGGCTCGAAGAACGACTCCTTGTCCGCGGGCTCGGAGGCGACCACGTCGTCGGAGCGCACCACCCAGATGCTGACGCCCTCGTTGCGCCGCGTGTAGAGGTCACGCGCGTGGTGCAGCGCCATGGTGGCGTCGGCTGCCCGCAGCGAGCCGACGTGCACGTGGTTGAGGCCGCGCTTGGCCCGCACGAACACCTCGTACAGCGGCCACTCGTGCTTGATCATCGTCGCTCCTTGGAAGCGTGCGCCGCGGCGGCCTCCCGCACCCACGCGCCCTCTTCGTGGGCCTCCCGCCGGCGGGCGATCCGCTGCCGGTTCATCGGCCCGTCGCCGGAGATGACCCGCTTCAGCTCGTCCCAGTCCGGGGTGCCGAAGTCGTAGTGCCCGCGCTCGGCGTTCCACTCGAGCTCCGGGTCGGGCAGCGTGACGCCCAGCGCCTCGGCCTGCGGCACGCTCATGTCCACGAACCGCTGCCGCAGCTCGTCGTTGGAGTGCCGCTTGATCTTCCACGCCATCGACTGCGCCGAGTTGGGCGACTCGGCGTCGGGCGGGCCGAACATCATCAGCGACGGCCACCACCAGCGGTTCGTCGCGTCCTGCACCATCTCGCGCTGCTCCGGCGTGCCCCGCATCATCGTCATCAGCAGCTCGTAGCCCTGCCGCTGATGGAACGACTCCTCCTTGCAGATCCGGATCATCGCCCGCCCGTACGGCCCGAACGAACTGCGGCACAGCGGGACCTGGTTGCAGATGGCGGCGCCGTCGACCAGCCAGCCGATCACGCCGACGTCGGCGAAGGTCAGCGTCGGGTAGTTGAAGATCGACGAGTATTTCTGCCGGCCCTCGATCAGGCGCACGGTCAGGTCGCCGCGGTCGGCGCCCAGGGTCTCGGCCGCCGAGTACAGGTAGAGCCCGTGACCGGCCTCGTCCTGCACCTTGGCGAGCAGGATCGCCTTGCGGCGCAGGGTCGGCGCCCGGGTGATCCACTCCCCCTCCGGCTGCATGCCGATGATCTCGGAGTGGGCGTGCTGGGCGATCTGCCGGATCATCGTCCGGCGGTAGCCGTCGGGCATCTCGTCGCGCGGCTCGATCCGCTGATCGCGCGCGATCGTGTCCTCGAAGGCGCTCATCACACGTGCCGCCTCGACTGCAGGGTGAAGAACCGGCCGCTGACGAACCAGTCGTCGGTCAGCGCCGTGGTGGCGGCCGGGTTGGCGCCGGTGCCGTGCAGGTCGCTGAAGGCCGCGGTCTGGTTGACGAAGACACCGCCGGTCAGGTTTTCCGACAGGTGCACGCCGGCGTCCAGGGCGGCCTCGCGAGCCGCCTCGATCACCTCGGGCGACGTCGAATACACCGCCGCGGTCAGCGCGCCGTGGTGCCGCACGGTCTCGACGAACAGCGCGAGCGAGGCCGGCGTGGACTCGGTGGTGATCACGAAGGACACCGGGCCGAACCACTCGCGCGTGTAGGTCTTCTCGTCCGCGGCGTCCAGCTTGACCACGACCGGCGTGCGGATGGTCGCGTCGGGCCAGGTGGGGTCGGCCACCTCGGCCGACGGGCGGGTCGCCGAGGACGCACCACTGGCCTCGGTGAGGCGGGACAGCACGCCGTCGTTGACGATCGCGCCGAGGGTGCCGGCGGCGCGCTGCGGGTCGCCGAGCAGCTTGTCGATCGCCGCGGTGAGGTCGGCGGCGAACGTACCCGGATCCTTGAGGCCTTGATCGGTCTGCACCCCCGCGGCCGGGACCAGGATGTTCTGCGGGGTCGTGCACATCTGTCCGCTGTAGAGCGACAGGGAGAACGCCAGGTTGCGCAGCACGGCCTTGTAGTCGTCGGTCGAGTCGACGACGACCGTGTTGAGACCGGACTTCTCGGTGTAGACCACGGCCTGCCGCGCGTTCGCCTCCAGCCAGTTGCCGAAGTCGCTGGACCCGGTGAAGTCGATGATCCGCACGTCGGGGTGGGTGGCCAGGGTGGCCGCGATGCCGTCGCCGGGCGCCTCGGCGGCGAGCGTGACCAGGTCGGGGCTCTGCCCGGCCTCGGCGAGGACCTCGCGGGCGATCTGCACGGTGAGGGCGAGCGGCAGGACGGCGCCGGGGTGCGGCTTGACGATCACCGGGTTGCCGGTGACCAGGCTGGCGAACAGTCCCGGGTACGAGTTCCAGGTCGGGAACGTGTTGCAGCCGATCACCAGGGCGACGCCGCGGCCGGCGACGGTGGCGGTCTTCGTCATCCGCAACGGG